>CAMSEX010000055.1 GCA_947057875.1 uncultured Clostridium sp. | reverse complement strand
ACTCTTTCCCTACACGACGCTCTTCCGATCTACAATAATGGTATATATGTTTCTGAAATAGCTTCAAACAGCCATTCTTCCTCTAAATAATCCTCACTTTCTGGATGATGAATATAGGGAAGATGTGCATGCAATATGAAACTAACATAACCTTTTATATTTTTCATAAAATCTCCTTATTTTGCAATACTACTACTGGTTCCCATAGAGGAAGGATTGTGTAAATCAAATGTCTCGCCTTCTACTCCATTTTCATATAATTTATCATAAACTTTTTGCAATTCATTTTGGAATATTGTGTTTGTCAAATCTTTCGTTTCTTCTTGATATGTCTTTATATTACGATATTTGACATATGGTTTAAATTCTTCAAATAGCATATGGTCGTTGGGAACTTCTAATGGATTAGAATTGGCAATCATTAAATAGTCATTTTTTAAATTAATATTCGTTTGTTTTACTTCTGGATTGATTTGTGGTTTGACATAGGATTTGAACTTTCTTCCGAGTTGAATCGTATATACATCACGAGAATCTGAAATATCTAAATACCAACTATTGGCAAAATCATTTATAGTTACTTCTCTTGTATAGTTTTTATTTTCATTATGCACTAACAAAACAGGATACGTATCCTCCAAAAAATGTTCCCCAAATGCCTTCAAATAAGTGGTTTTATCTGTATCTGAAATATCCCAATAAACAAATAATCGTTTTGGTGTTTGGGCTAAAATTTTAACAATAGTTTCATTATAGCGAAATGGCAAATCATAATATTCTAGAAGATATTGGGGTGTATTTTCTTGTTTTTTTAAGGCTTCTTTTTCCTCTATTTTTTCTAATTTTTCATTTTCTTCGTCTTGGCGTACTTTTTCTTGCATATCAATAATTTTAGAAATAAAATTTTTGATATTCTCAATCATTTTATTTTGGACACTTTTATTTTCTGTTTTTTTAGTTATTTGGCTAGCTTGCTTTTCTTTTTTGTCAAGTTTTTTCTTTCCGCTTTTTTTCTATTTCTTCTGTATTTTTTGCCATTTCCATTCCTCCTTTGTAGCGCTTAAAAAATCTGGGAAAATTTTATACTGATCCATTTTTCGACATTCAAAATCTTTTCACGTTTCTTAAACAATTACTATATATTATATCTAAAATAAAAAAAAAATCAATATAAAAAAACAAATTTTTGAAAAAATTGTCATATTTTGTTTTTCGAGAAAAATTTTTTCACTTTTTTGTAAAAAAATGTTTACTTTTTCTATGTTTTTTTATACAATAAAAGAAAAGAGAAAACTTGACAAAATAGTTCGTAATTAGAGAACAAATACAAATGAAATTTTGAAAGGAGCACAAAAATATGAAAATTCTAATGCTATCATGGGAATATCCACCACGCGTTGTAGGAGGTCTTGCAAGAGTTGTACATGATTTATCACACCGATTATATCACGACGGTCATGAAGTAACAGTTGTAACCTATCGTGACGGCGACATTCCTTATTTTGAGGAGGACAAAGGTGTACAAGTCCATAGAGTTGACAACTTTATGATTCACCCAAACAACTTCATTGATTGGATTATGCAATTAAATTTTAATATGGTGGCAAAAGCACAAGAATTAATTGCTAAAGGAGAAAAATTTGATATTGTACATGCCCATGATTGGCTCACAGCTTATGCTGCCAAAACTCTTAAAACAGCAAATGGAATTCCCTTAGTTTCTACCATCCATGCAACTGAAGCAGGCAGAAACAGTGGCATTAATGGAGAAACACAAAAATATATTAACGATACAGAGTGGATGCTCACTTTTGAATCTTCTGAAGTTATTGTCAATAGTAATTATATGAAAAACGAATTACAAAGGCTTTTTGGTCTGCCTTATGAAAAAATTAATGTGGTTCCAAATGGCGTTAATATTAATTTATTTAATGATGTAGAACGCGATTATGATTTTAGACGCCAGTATGCCATGGACAATGAAAAAATTATTTTGTTTATGGGACGTCTCGTTTACGAAAAAGGAATTCAAAATTTGATTGCTGCAATGCCAAAAGTTTTAGCACATTATCATGATAGCAAATTAGTCATCTGTGGAAAAGGAGGCATGATTGATGAACTTCGCAACCAAGCAAATGCCTTAGGTTTAGGAAACAAAGTTTATTTTGCTGGTTATATGAATTCCAAAAATGTACAAAAAATTTATAAATGTGCTGATGTTGCTGTGTTCCCTAGTACTTATGAACCTTTTGGAATTGTTGCCTTAGAAGGAATGCTCTCAGGCACTCCTGTTGTTGTTTCTGATATTGGAGGTTTAAATGAAATTGTTGATCATGGTATCAATGGAATGAAAAGTTATACTGGAAATCCAAATTCACTTGCTGATTCCATTTTGACATTATTATTTGATCAAAAATTATGCGAAACTGTTACAAAAAATGCAATTAGCAAAGTTAAAAAAGATTATAACTGGCAAAAAATCGCACAAGATACACATTTTACCTATCAAAAAGCAATTTCAGAAACCATGGCAGAACGTCATGCAAAACAAGTTGCTCAACAACAAGCCCAAAAACAGTTAAAAAAATCGAAAGAATTTGCCAATCTTTTACCTTTCCGAAAAGGTCAAGAAATTTTGGCTCAGTAGAAATTATAAAAAGCAAATACTTTAAAAGTATTTGCTTTTTTGATTTTTTACAAAATTTTAATTAATTCTCCTAAATCTTTTCCTACTTTTTCAGGTACATTTAAAATTTCAAATTTGGAAACTTTGTCTCCAAATTTAATTTCAATAATATCCCCAACTTTCACATCATAACTTGGTTTCACTGTTTTTCCGATTGACTGCAATTCTTCCCATATCCGCAGCCTCATTAGCCACCGTCCTACGTTTTATCACTCGACTTATTTTTAAAAATTTATCTAATCTCATAACTTTCTCCTTTGTTTTATTATATCTTATCATTTTACTTCATGTCAACAACTTAAGAAAGGAAAGAATCAGCTTCTCTCCCCTTGTCAATATCTACTTAAAAAATTCCTCAAATTCCTCACTTGATATTTTTTCTTTTTCTAGCAGACTAGCTGCCACTTTATCCAAAATATCCATATTTTTTGACAAAATTTGTTGTGCCGTTGTATAAGCATTTTCAATCAAAACTTGAATTTGATTTCCCACTTCATCAATGACTTTCTCCCCAAAAATCTGAAGTTCATAAGGATCATTTACCTTTAATGAAATTGGTCCTAACTTATCGTCCATTCCATAAACTGTTAACATATCTTTTGCAATTCCAGTTGCCACCTCAATATCGTTGCTCGCTCCTGTTGAAATTTCATTTAGTGCAATTTTCTCGGCAGCTCGTCCTCCCATTAAAGCTACCATTTTCTCTAACAATTCCGTTTTAGAAACATAATATTTATCTTCATTTGTTTTGTACATTGTATAGCCACCTGCAGCACCTCTTGGAATAATAGAAACTTCTTTAACATCTGTTTGCGTTTCCAAAAATTTACTTACAACCGCATGTCCAGCCTCATGATAAGCTGTCAACTTTTTATCTTTATCTGAAATTACTCGATTTGCTTTTTCCAAACCAACCGTTACTTTTTTTACCGCATTTTCAATATCCTCATTAGTAATAGCATGATGTTCTTGCCTTGTTGCAATAATGGCTGCTTCATTCAAAATGTTGGCAAGTTCCGCTCCTGTAAAGCCTGCTGTATCTCCTGCAATACTTCTAAAATCTACATCATCAGCAAATTTTTTATTGCTACTGTGCAATTTCAAAATCGCTTCTCTTCCATTCAAATCTGGTGTTGGAATGGTAATTTGACGGTCAAATCTACCAGGACGAAGCAACGCTTTATCTAACATTTCAGGACGGTTTGTAGCTGCTAAAACAATAATTGTCTCGTCTGTTTCAAAGCCATCCATCTCCACTAACAATTGATTTAATGTTTGATTGTTTTCGGTCTCCGCACCACTACTACTGCTTCTTCTCGCACCAATGGCATCAATTTCATCAATAAAAATAATTGCTGGCGCCATTTTCTTCGCTTTATCAAACAATTTTCTAACACGAGACGCTCCAAGCCCTGCAAACATTTCAATAAATTCAGAACCACTCATGGAAATAAATGGTACACCAGCTTCGCCTGCAATTGCTTTGGCAATCAAAGTTTTACCAGTTCCTGGCTTACCATATAGCAAAATTCCTCTTGGAATTTTGGCTCCCATTTCCAAATACGCTTTTGGCTTTTTCAAAAAATCGACAATTTCAATTAGTTCTCCTTTTTCCTCATCCAAACCTGCAATATCTTTAAATCGAATATCTGATTTTTTATTGTTTTCTCCACCATAAACTTTGTCTTTATCTCCACCAAAACCTTGCATTTTAAAAATCATAAGCATCAGAGCAATCAGCAAAATGGTTGGTAAAAAAGAAAACAAACTTCCTGCAATTTTCACAAATTGATTGGTGCTTTCTTGTATTAATTCAAGCTCTAATCCACCTTGATCAACCTTTTCTTGAATTAACTCAATAAATGCTTGGGTACTTGGAATAATAACCTTTTTTTGTCTTTCTTTTTCATTTTCTTTTGTTCCCTCAGCACCTTCTTTTGTTGTTTTATACGTAACAGTAATGCTTGTACTACCAGTTGTCATTTTAATTTTTTCAATTTTACCATTATTTACATCATGAATTAATTCTGTATAGGCAAGCTCTTTTTCCTCCTTGTTGTTTTGTCCTAAATATACAACTCCTGCAATAGCAGCTATAACAATCAGTACACAAATGGCACTTAAAATAGCTTTTAATTTGTTGTCTTCTTTATTATTTTTCATAATTTTCTCCTTTCTGTTTATTAAATAAAATCTTTTTTACTTTCTGTTTTACTTAAAAAACATTAGATTTTACTTAATAAAAATTTTACAATTTTATTTATAAAAATTTACTTTTTTATTTAATAAAAATCTTCAATTTTATTTAATAAATGCGAGCAAATTTTTGCTACGCAAAAATTTCCACGCCTTTTTACTTTTTATATCTCAGAACCATCTGGTTCTTCATCAATTGTATCTTCTCTATTTTCTTCCTCTTTTTTATTCTTCTTTTTCTCTGGCTTATCTGGATTTTCTTGCTTTCTTTCTTCTGTTTCTTTTTGCATTTGTTTTTGTATTTCCACAATTTTGGCAACTTCTATTTGCTGTCTAATCAAATCAGATTTTATCATTAAAATAACAGCCACTACATAAACATAAGCTATTAATAAGTAAACAACCCTAAAATATTCTGTATAAAAGTCTGTCAAATAATAAGCAACATGATATAACATACTTAAAATAATTGACAGTGTAAGAGCATAAATTGAAATATTCCAAGCATGCCTCATTTGCATACTAATTCTGCAAATTCTTGCTGTAACAAAGGCAAAAATACACATAATCATCCAGTCCATAAAACTATTTACAACTTGAAAAATATATACACTAAATATCAACATCATAAACAGTGCTACACCAATTCCCACTAATCCAATCTTATCAATTTCTTCTATTAATTTTCCTTTATCCAAATTTTCAAATCCATATTGTTCCACAAAATCACGATATTGATATTCTGCCTCGCTGCCCCCAACCTTATAGATTACCTTATCTTTTAGAAAAATGATTCCCATACTTTTTATGCTACTTTTATATTCTTGTAATTTTTCTTGCAAAACCTCGTCAGCAGTATCTGTTATCATGTAAAAATCATACTCTTCATCATAAGCCTGCACTTCCTGCGCAAATTTTAAATTTCCGTCTACATACGAAAAGTCTGGTAATTCATTTTTCATATATTCATATCCTTTTGACACCATTTGCATCACAGTATAGGTTTCTACAAGTGCTATCACAAAAGCCAAACATAGCACAATTAGAAAGAAATATTTGATTGCAACAGAACTTTTTTCTTCCAAAAACATCCCATAATTTTCTAATTTTGTGACTGCAATTTTTACTCTCGAAAAAAATCCTATCTTTTTATTTTGGTTTTCCATTAAAAGTACTCCCTTCTAATCATACTATTTACTTGCATTGGTGGAATATCTATTGTAACTTCCGAATCAGTTGTAATATCTTCTGCATTTGTTATATCAATCACTGCATGATACATTCCAATTCTTCCAATCACTGGATATTTCCTGTCATTAATTATAACTTTCAATCGATTATCTTTAAAAAATTTCTTAATTTCAATTCCAACCGATTTCACATTTTCTTTCAGTGAAAAAATATCACGGTCTTTTCTCATGCAAAAACCATCCATATAGCCCATTGGAATAACGGCTATTTTGGTTTCACGCTTTGTCTTAAACATCTTCCCATAACTTATATTATAACCTTTTGGCACTGTTTTTATTTCTTGAATACTGGTTTTGACTTGTCCAATTTTTTTTAAATCTTGTACAGGAACCAAGGTCCTTCCCTGCAAAATCGAACCTAGCCTTACCGCATTCAAATTCATGATTGGATGTTTTAAAATTGCTGTACTTTCTGAACAATGTAACATTCCCGGATTTTGCCCTTCTTTTTTTAACATTTGAACAATCTCTAAAAAACGATTAAATTGCTTTCTGGTAAACCATTCATCCATGGGTCTTGCAAAATGCGTATAAGTTCCGCTCGATTTGTATTTTATCACACATTTGAAACAATTGCAAAATTTCATTTGGATTTTTATACAAAAATCCATAACGCCCAAATCCTGTATCAATTTTGACATGTGCCTTAATTTCAAAATCATTATTTTTTGCCATTTCTTCAAGAAGTTCCATTTGCGCTATCGAACTAATGGTCAAAGTAATCTTATTTTTAATTAATTTCATTAATTCTGTTTCATTGCAAAATGGGGTAAGCATCAAAATTTCTGTTTCAATTCCAGCTTCTCTTAGGAAGAGTGCCTCTTCTTGATTTGCAACAGCTAGAAAATCAATTCCATTGTTTACTAAAAATTTAGCATATTGAGTCAGCCCAAGTCCCATTCCATTTCCTTTTACAACTGCAATAATTTTTGGATAGTTTCCATTATCATCTTTTCCGCGGACTATTCAAAATTTTTCTAACTATTTTTAAATTATTTTTTAAATCTTTTCGACTTATCCTTAATTTTTTCATAGCCCTCCTAATTTAGCATTTTTTTCTCATATAAATCTGCAAAAATCAATTTATCTACTGGAGATATTTTATCTAAGTCACAATAACTAAGCCATTTCATTTCTTGAATTTCTGAGCTAGCTTTCAATTCTCCTTCAAAATCAGCCATATAGCAAGTCATTTTTACTATAATTCCTTCTGCTTTTCCATGTGCCTGCGCTTCAAATGTACCATAATATTTTATGGTATTTCTTTTTATATGAATCGTTAATTCTTCTTTGCATTCTCGAATTAAAGTTTCTTCATCAGTTTCATTCCCTTCTCTCTTGCCTCCCGGAATATAAAATGTATCTTTCCCTTTTGATAAAGTAGATAATATTTTCTTATCTTTCAAATAAATCCATGCTATTTTATCAACTTGTTTCATTTCAAATTCCTCCTAATCATTTTACCATTTCCCACTTATTTGTTTCTGCGTTTTTTTGCAAAACCAGTTTGTATTCTCCATTTCCCTTATCAAAATAAATTTCTTGGCAAGAAGAATTTAAACTTACTTCAAATTCATTTCTAGCACCAATTGAATTATTGAAACCAAATGTTGAATAAAATGTCAAATACAAATTATCTCCACCTTGTTTGACTTTCATTTTTCTCGTATAGCCCATACTACTAGTTAGCATTGTATACAGTTGCAAGTGGGTTCCATCTTCCGTCACAGAAAAATCCTGAAGTACTACATCTACTCTTTTCCCTCCAGTCAATATCAAAAATATAGCAATAAAGATATTAGAAATGCTCTGAACGATTTGTTACCTCA
>CAMSEX010000054.1 GCA_947057875.1 uncultured Clostridium sp. | reverse complement strand
AAAATTCAGAGATTATTCAGAAATCCAGAAGCAACTCAACTAATCAAAAGATGCAATGATTTTGGTGCTGGTGGAGTCTCTGTGGCAATTGGCGAGTTGGCAGAAGGGTTAGTCATTAACTTGGATAAAGTGCCTACTAAATATGATGGGTTAGATGGAACTGAGCTTGCTATTTCTGAGTCGCAAGAAAGAATGGCTGTTGTGATTGCGAAGGAAAATGTAGAAAAATTTATTCATTTGGCAGAAACAGAAAATATTGAATCAACAATTGTGGCGGAAGTTGTGGAAGAACCACGTGTAAAAATGTTTTGGCGCGGAAAATGTATCGTGGATGTTTCGAGAGAATTTTTGGATACCAATGGCGATGTGAAAAAAGCGCAGGTTTCTGTTCAAAAACCAGAAGAAGAAAAATCTCCATTCAAAAAACAAGAAAATCCGAAAGATATTGTGAAAAAATGGAAAGAAACGATTTCTGGTTTAAACTGTTGTTCACAAAAAGGTTTGGTGGAAAGATTTGATAGCACAATTGGTGCTGGTACTGTGATGATGCCATTTGGTGGAAAATATCAGTTAACACCAGCTGAAGGAATGGTTGCTCGAATTCCTACTTTGAAAGGTTACACCAATACAGGAACGATAATGACTTATGGCTTCAACCCAGAAATTGCAAAATGGAGCCCATTTCATGGAGCTGTATATAGCATAATTGAATCTATGACAAAATTAGTTGCACTTGGTGGAGATTATAAAGAATCTTGGCTGACTTTGCAAGAATATTTTGAAAAATTAGGAAATCAACCAAACAGATGGGGCAAGCCTTTTGCGGCATTATTGGGAGCGTATTTGGTGCAAGAAAAAATGCAAGTAGCGTCAATTGGTGGAAAAGACAGTATGTCTGGTTCATATAATGATTTAGATGTGCCACCAACAGTTGTTTCGTTTTGCGTAAGCACAGTGGATATTCATAAAGTAGTTTCCAATGAATTTAAAAAAGCTGGTTCAAAAGTTGTTTTATTGAGAAGCAAAATAGACGAGAATGATTTGCCAGATTTTGAGGATTTAAAAGAAAATTTTGAAATAGTACATAAATTAATGAATGAAGGAAAAGTACTTTCTATTGCAAGTGTACGAAATGGTGGACTAGCAGACGTTTTAACAAAAGCATGTATGGGGAATAAGCTAGGTTTCAAAGCAATGTCTAATGTCAACTATTTTGAATTGATGTATGGTTCTTTTGTGATGGAATTATCAGAAGATGTTAAAAATAGCAAGTTTGTAGAATTAGGAACAACTTGTGACTGTGGTAAAATTGTGATTGGAAATGTAGAAATGCCAATTGAAGAATTGATTCAAGTTTGGAAAGAGCCACTAGAAAAAGTTTTTCCAACGAAAGTGAAAAATGAAAAGGCAAAAGTAGAAAATATAGTATCTGATAAAACGTGTACCATAAAATATAGCAAACCAATTGCAAAACCACGTGTATTTATTCCTGTTTTTCCAGGAACAAACTGTGAATATGATGTGACAAAAGCGTTTGAAGATGCAGGAGCAATTGTAAATACGAGTGTCTTCAAAAATATAAAATCAAATGATGTAACAGATTCAATAGAAGAATTTGCAAAGCAAATTAATGAGGCACAGATTATTATGTTGCCAGGTGGATTTAGTGCAGGGGATGAACCAGATGGCTCTGGAAAATTTATTAGCGCTGTGTTTAGAAATCCAAAATTAAGAGATTTAATCCATAGCCATTTATATGAAAAGGATGGTTTGATGTTAGGGATTTGTAATGGTTTCCAAGCGCTTGTAAAAACTGGTTTGTTGCCTTATGGAAAAATTATAGATATGACGAGCGAAATGCCAACATTGACATTTAACCAAATTGCAAGACATCAATCTTGTATGGTGCAAACAAAAGTGACTTCTAAAATGTCGCCTTGGTTTAGTAAAGTAAATGTAGGAGATGTGTTTACCATTCCAATTTCTCATGGAGAAGGAAGATTTGTAGTAAATGAACAAGTATACAAAGATTTGGCTGAAAATGGGCAAATTGCAACACAATATGTTGATTTTGAAGGCAATGCAAGTATGGAAATTGAGTTTAATCCAAATGGTTCTAATTATGCAATTGAGTGTATTACCAGCCCTGATGGTAGAATTATGGGAAAAATGGGGCATTCTGAGAGAAGTTATACTGATATTTATAAAAATATGCCAAGAAATAAGGATCAAAAGTTGTTTGAAAGTGGGGTAGCGTATTTTAACTAAAGGGAAAGGCTGCTTGCCCTTCCTTTAAAACCCATCTCTGCAAAATTAGCCTATAGCAAGTTTTGCTGGTGAAAAGTTGACAAATAATAAATAAAATGTGTATAATAATATTATTATTAAAATTTGTGAGGCGATGGAATGAAAATAGCTTTTTTTAAAGAAATTTATAGGATGAAACGATGGCAAGGTTAGTATAGTTTGAAATAGATTTTAAGAAAAAGGAGAATGATTATGGGAAATAAAAAAACTATATTAAGTGGTATTCAAGCTACAGGAAATTTAACTCTTGGAAATTATTTAGGTGCCATTAAGAATTGGATAAAAATGCAAGAAGAATATGATTGTTATTACATGATTGCAGATTTACATTCTTTGACTGTACGTAATGACCCAGAAGTTTTGCGAAAAAGAGCATTACAAGTTTTGGCAATTTATGTAGCAGCAGGTCTTGACCCAGATAAAAATACGATATTTTTGCAGTCACATGTTGACGCACATGCAAAGCTAAATTGGATTTTGAATTGCTATACTTATATGGGCGAATTAAATCGTATGACACAATTTAAGGATAAATCTGCCAAACATGCAGATAATATCAATAGTGGATTATTTACGTATCCTGTTTTAATGGCGGCTGATATTTTAGTATATCATACTGATTTAGTACCAGTTGGCGAAGACCAAAGGCAGCATTTGGAAATTACACGTAACATTGCAGAACGTTTCAATAGCATTTATGGCGAAACTTTTGTGCTTCCAGAAGGCTTTATTGCTAAACAAGAGCAAGGTGCTAGAATTATGGGATTACAAGATCCAACAGCGAAAATGAGCAAAAGTGCAACCAATTTGAATGATGTAATTTTCTTAAATGATAGCCCAGAAGACATCCGAAAAAAATTAAAAAAGGCAGTGACCGATTCTGAAAACTGTGTTCGTTATGATAAAGAAAATAAGCCGGGTGTAAGTAATTTGATGACAATTTATGGACTATTAGAAGAAAAAACAATGCAAGAAATTGAAAAAGAGTTTGCCGGAAAAGGTTATGGAGATTTTAAGTCAGCTGTGGCAGAAGCGATTATCAAGAAACTACAACCGTTACAACAAAAATATTGTAAATTATTGGAGAATCCTAAAGAATTAAAAACAATTTATGAAAGAGGTGCCAAAAAAGCGGCAGACAGAGCCAATCCAATCGTAAAAGATGTTTATCAAAAAGTGGGGTTGATTGTAAATGAGTAAATATATAAAAAAATTGCCAATAGAGCCTTCATTTGAGCAAGAAGGGCTTACAGGATATAATTTTGATTTAGAATGTAAAGACATTAGTTTGAGTTTTGAAGATGTTTTTAAAGGACATGATAAATATGATAAAAATTTTTATAGTTCAAAAATATATTATGTTTTAGAAGGAAATGGAACATTTTGTATTGAAAATGAGAAAATCGAAGTTAAACAAGGGGATGTTGTTGAAGTTCCAAAAGGGGCTAATTTTGTATTTGCTGGAAAAATGAAAATGTTACTGATTATGTCTCCAGCTTTTAGACCACAAGATGATATTCATGGGGAAGATAATGATTTGTATTAAAAGAGAAGGAAGATAAGTATGTTTGTAGATTATGCGAAAATCGTCATTAAATCAGGCGATGGAGGAAATGGAGCAACGTCTTTTAGGCGTGAAAAATATGTAGCGGCAGGTGGGCCAGATGGCGGCGATGGTGGAAAAGGCGGCGATGTTTATTTTGTGGTTGACCCAGATAGTAATACATTGATTGATTTTCGATTTAATAAGAAATTTAGAGCGCAAAATGGCGAAAATGGAAGAGGCAGTAATTGCTATGGAAAAAGTGGGGAAGATTGCTATATTAAAGTGCCTTTGGGAACAGTTGTAAAAGATTTTGCAACAGGAAAAGTAATTGCAGATTTGTCTGAAAGGGGTCAGGAAGAGTTAGTTTTAAAAGGTGGAAGAGGCGGAAAGGGAAACACGCATTTTGCAACTTCTACCAGACAAGCACCAAATTTTTCGATTGATGGCGAAAAAGGCAAAGAAAAGGAAATTATTTTGGAGCTAAAATCTTTGGCAGATATTGGATTGATTGGTTTTCCAAATGTAGGGAAATCAACGATTTTGTCCAAAGTGACGGCAGCTAAGCCAAAAATTGCAGATTATCATTTTACCACAATTGACCCAAATCTTGGTGTTGTGAAAACAGAATATGGCGATAGTTTTGTGCTGGCTGATATACCGGGAATTATTGAAGGAGCAAGCGAAGGAGTTGGGCTTGGAACACAGTTTTTAAGACATGTTGAAAGAACGCGTTTGTTACTTCATGTTTTGGATTGTGCAGGGCTTGAGGGCAGAAATCCAGTAGATGATTTTTATAAAATTAATGAAGAATTGAAAAAATATAGTGAGAAATTGGCAAATCGCAAGCAAATTATTGTGGCAAATAAAATAGATAGTGTGCAAGATAGTGCTAATATTGAGGTAATTGAAAAATTGGCAAAAGAAAATCAATTGGAATTGTACAAAGTTTCAGCAGCTACGGGAGAAGGTTTGAAAGAGTTATTTAGCCATGTAGATGAAGTGATAAAAGAACTGCCAAAAGAGGAAATTGTGGATATTGAAGACCGAATTGTATACACATTGGAAGAGGAAGAAGAGCCATTTACGGTGGAAGTTGTGAAGGGAGAATTTGTGGTACAAGGTCCTGCGGCTGAGCGAATTATGCAAAGAATTAATGTAGAAGATAATGAATCTTTTGCGTATCTACAACGTAGTTTGAAGAAAATTGGAATTGATGATGCGCTTCGTGCGAAAGGAATTAAAGACGGAGATAGTGTCATTTTAGTGGATTGGGAGTTTGAGTGGTATGATTAACGAAAACCTCTCTTTTGCATATAATATTGCAAAAGGGAGGTTTTTGTATGAATTATCAAGATTTGAATTTTATGATAAAAGAGTTAGGACGTATACCATATCCAGAATGTTCAGGAATTATGCCAGATTATAAGTTTGGTAGACTTGTTTATGATGCTTATGCAGGCTCTAAAAGTGAATTGACAGCTATTTTAACTTATGTTTATCAACATTTGACCAGTAGGGAAATGGAAGAAGTGGCAATGTTTTTAAAAATGATTTCTATGCAAGAAATGAAGCATTTGGAAATGTTAGGAGAAATGCTGGTAAAACTTGGTTGTATGCCATATTATATGAGTACATATGGAAATAAATGGTGTTCGGATAATGTAAGGTCGACTTTTCAGAATTTAGAAGAAATGTTGTGCTTTAATATTGTATCGGAAAAAGAGGCAATTCAAGGGTATCGACATTTAATTAGTGTATGTGAAAATGCGAATATAAAAGCAATTTTAGAAAGAATTATTATGGATGAAGAGTGTCATATTCAGATTTTTGAGTATTTAAAAGAAAAGTATTGTGGCTGTGAAATGAAATAAAAAGAAGAAATTTGTCGATTTTACTTGACATTTGACATAATTTGTGATAGAAAGATAAATGTAGTTTTTCTGTGAATATCTCACAGGAAGGAAATCGAATATTTCGCAGGAAGTTTTTAGCGAGACAAGGAGGAAAAAATTATGACAACAGAACAGAGAATGGCTATGCTGAGAATGGATGCAATGTATGAGGACGGGGACAGAACCTTGGCGCAATTAGCGCGGGAAGCAATTACGGCTGGTGATGTGGAACTGCAGATGGCAGTAATTGGCACTCCACTGATGGGGATGGCGACACTGCGCGTTTTTATGGAAATGAGTGAGTACTTGACTAATGCGGTGTATGCAAACCGGTTACAGGTGGCAGCAGATCCAACCAGAGGAGACTGCATCTTAGCGATGCTGGCGGAGCTGGCAGTAGAATTTGCAGATGTAGAAATGATAAATGCCATTCGACAGAACCCATCAGCTGGCGAAAAAACCAAAAAGATCCTTGCTGCATAAGACAGATGTAAGAAATAATTTTGGTCGCTGTGCACTATAGTATGTGTGCAGCGGCCATCTCCATTTATAAATATTTTTTAATTTTTTCTAATGCTTTTTTTCGTGTACTAATTTCTAATTTTTCTTCAAAACTCAGCTCTGCAAGTGTTTTTCCATTGTCTAATTCAAAAATTTCGTCAAAACCAAAACCATTTTCGCCACGAGGCATATCTGTAATATAGCCTGAAAGTATTTCAGTTTCTGCAATGACTGTATTATTGATTGCAACTGCGATGGCAGTAATGAAATTAACTTTGCGGTCAATTTTATCAAAATCTTTTAATTTCTCAATTAAAGCTAAGTTGCGTTCACGGTCAGTTCCGTTTGAGCCAACGTTTTGTGCGAACTCCTGGAAAATTATTTAGCACAGGAATGCAAATTCCAGAGTCGTCAGCAAGGCAAATTTCGTTTAAATTATGATGATAAAATTTCGCTTTGATGATGGCATTTTCTTCAAAGGTTTCGCCATTTTCTTCTGGTTCTATAAAATATTCCAAATCATTTAGAGAAATAATTCGATGTTCTGGAAAAAGTTCTTTGATCATTGCAAGTTTGCCGTCGTTATGTGTGGCAACAACAATTTTTTTCATTCAGAATACCTCCTATTTTTCTGATTATATAAAAAAAACGAATATTTTGCAAGAGTTGTTCAAAAAAATGCAATTTTTCTTCAAAAAAGGCTTGCATTTTCTAAATTTTGGGTATATAATAAATATACAATAGATGAAAAACACGAAGAGTGGGATTTTTTCCCACTCTTTACTTGTGAGTAAAAGGGGGAATTTTTGATTTGAGTAATCGTAATATTGAATCTAGGGTGGAAAATTTGCTTGGGCCAATGATTCAGAATTTGGGTTATATTTTGTATGATGTTCAATATATAAAAGAAGGAAAGGATTTTTATTTGCGAATTACTATTGATAAGCCAGAAGGGATTTCGATTGAAGATTGTGAAACAGTAAATGCTGTAATTGATGAGCCTTTAGATGAGATGGACTGTATCAAAGAAAGTTATTTTTTGGAGGTTTCGTCACCAGGATTGGAAAGGGTTTTGCGAAAAGAATGGCATTTTGAAAAACAAATTGGAAATAAAATTCAACTTAAATTATTCAAATCAATGGAAAAGAAAAAAGAATTAGAGGGAATATTAAAATCGTTTGGAAACGAATATTTAGAACTTGAAATAGAAGGTAAAATCAAAGAAATTGAGCGAAAAAATGTTGCAATGGCAAAGAGAGTGTGTGATATATTTTAGAAAGGAAAGGTGTGTAAAATGAAGAATATTGATATGAAAGAGTTCATAAAAGCCATGGAAGAGTTGGAAAAGGAAAGAGGAATTAGCAAGGAATATTTAATTGAATCATTGGAAACAGCGTTAGTAACAGCCTATAAGAGGGAATTTGATACAGTAGATAATGTGAAAGTTACGATTGATGAAAATACAGGTGAGCTTCATATTTATTCAGTCAGAGATGTGGTTGAAATTTTAGAGGATCCATTGCTTGAGATAAATTTAGAAGCAGCACAAAAAATTGATTCTAGTTATAATGTAGGGGATGTGGTAAATCTTGAAATTCAGCCAAAGGATTTTGGACGAATTGCGGCACAGACAGCAAAGCAAGTGGTGGTTCAGAAGATTAGAGAAGTTGAAAGAAATATGGTTTTTACAGAATTTAACGACAAAAAAGGTGAAATTGTTACTGGTTTGATTCAAAAAGCAGATGGTGGCGTAGTGAGATCGGAAGAGCGTCGTGTAGGGAAAGAGTGTAGGTTATAGTGT
>CAMSEX010000053.1 GCA_947057875.1 uncultured Clostridium sp. | reverse complement strand
AAAGTTATTATATCTCTAATGAGCGAATTTGTAAAGTACAGAAAAGGAAAAGTGGTAATTTTTAAGCTGAGCCATTCGTGATAGCTCAGCTACTTTTTTCGTGTAAATAAGATTTTGGTTGGTCTGTTAATTCTGCTATGTAATCAATTGAAACATCGTAAAATTGGGCTAATTTTACAACATATTCAAATGGAATTTCGTTTACGCCAATTTCATATCTTGAATATTGTTGCTGTTTCATTCCTAAGAAAGTGGCAATCTTTTCTTGCTTAAAATCGCGATCTTCTCTTAATTCTTTCAGTCTTTTTAAATACATGATTTTTCTCCTTTATAACTTATACTTGAGGCACAATATAATTATAAAATATAAAAAATGCTTATCTTTTATTTACAACAGTCGTGTTGTGAAAGTTTGGATTATAAATCTTTATAAGAAGATAATGAATAAAATATAATTTGAAAATATAAAATAGATTGACTTATTTATTAAATAATGAATTAAAATACAAAAGTAGTTAAGGTTGTCGTATTTTTATAAAAAAGAAAAAAAGCTGTCGACTTGTTTCGACAACTTTTGTTATACTAGGAAAGATCAAAAGATTTCCCATTTTATTGTTTTTTAATTTTAGGTTTTGAGATTAAAGAGGCAATATAACCAAAGAAGATTGCTGCTGAAATACCTCCTGCTGCGGCTTTTGTTCCGCCTAAGAAAGCGCCAAGTAAACCACTACTTTTGACATCTTCAATGGCGCCTTTTGCGAGCAAATTCCCAAAACCAGTAAGGGGAACCGTTGCACCACAACCAGCCCAATTAATCAAATATTTATACCAACCAAGTCCGCCTAAAATCACACCTGTTGTTACGAAAGTGACTAAAATACGAGCTGGGGTTAGTTTTGTTTTGTCAATTAATATCTGACCAATTACGCAAATAATTCCGCCTAAAATAAATGCTTTTAAAACCATTGTCCAATCCATTGTTTTTCTCCTTTCTTGCTTTTATGACATTTCGATGGCAACAGCGTGAGCAATTCCGGGTATAGATTCGCCCTGTTGAGAAGTTGTAGAATTCATTAAGGCGCCTGTTGGCATGAGTAGAATTTTTTTGTATTTGCCTTCTTTGAACATATGAGAAATAAAGCCACAAAAAACACTTGCACTACAACCGCAACCAGAACCACCGCTGTGTGTGTCTTGTTGCTCTTTATCAAAAATCAAAACACCACAATCATTATAATTTGCTTTTATGTTGTAACCTTTTGTTTCCATTAAATCAATTAAAATGTCTTTGCCAATGTGACCTAAATCGCCTGTAAAAATAGCGTCATAATAACTTGGATTTCGACCAGTATCTTTGAAGTGGCACAAAAGGGTGTCTTGTGCGGCACCTGCCATAGCGGCACCCATGTTATTGGCATCTTTAATTCCCATATCAACGATTTTTCCGGGTGTGATGGCAGTAATATAGGGTCCTTCGCCATCTTTGGAAAGAACGGCTGCCCCAGAACCTGTTACAGTCCATTGGCTAGAAGGCGCACGTTGGTTACCAAGTTCAAGTGGAAAACGAAATTGTTTTTCAGCACTACAAAAATGACTGGAAGCTGCACATACAACATTGGTTGCAAAATCGCCATCAATTGTCATAGCACCTAATGTTAAGGCTTCTCCAAAGGTAGAGCAAGCGCCAAATATGCCAAAAAATGGAAGATTTAATTCGCGAAGGCCAAAAGAAGAAGAAATACATTGATTGAGCAAGTCTCCTGCAAAACAAAAATCAATATCGCTAGAAGGCAATTTAGATTTTGCAATTGCGAGGTTGACAGTTTCTTTGATGATTTTACTTTCGGCTTTTTCCCAACTATTTTCGCCCCAAAATTCGTCTTCTAAACATTGGTCAAAGTAGGGATTTAAGGGACCATTTTTTTCTTTTGGACCAACAATACAGGCTGTTGACAGAATATTAACAGGATTTGAAAGCATGTAAGATTGATTTCCTATTTTTTTCATAATTTTCTCCTTTCTTTTATATTAACGTAATAGATTGCGTATTAAAAATAATGTAAATAATACCAATAATGATACTGCTAGAAATTCCATACACGAGTACTGGGCCTGCAACAGTAAACATTTTAGCACCAACACCCATAACATAACCTTCTGATTTGTATTCCATAGCAGGGGATACAATGGAATTTGCAAAGCCTGTAATAGGAACTAGAGAACCTGCGCCTGCAAATTTTCCGATTTTATTAAAGATATTTAAAGCTGTTAAAAAGGCACTGATGAAAATAAGGCTAATGGATACGATTGTGTAAGAAGTTGTTTCGTCAAGACCACGTGTCTTGCAGATTTCAAAGATGATTTGCCCAATAGCGCAAATCAAACCACCAACCCAAAAAGCATTGAAGCAGTTTTTTAGAATAGGCGAATTGGGTGTTTTTTGGTCAACGTATTTGGCATATTCTTCTTTACTATTAATTGGTTTCATAAAACGCTCCTTTCAAAAGATTAGGGGTTGGCGAAAAACACCAACCCATTTTATTTACATATTGTCTGTATCATCTGTTGGTTGTTCTATTTGAAATGGTTCGATTTGAAAACTAATATCTAAATCTACCATATATTCTACAATTTTATTGCCTGTGATATTGGCACGTTGTTCTAAAACAGTAATGTTTTTTAAATTTTTAACTGTTTTTGAGGCTTCGTCAACTGTTTTTACAATCGCATCCTTCCATGAAATATTTGAATATCCAGTTACTTTGATGTGTTTTTCTGAATTCATAATTTTTCCTCCTTGTTTTTAAAATTGTTATAATCTTAGATTTTCCGAAAATAGGAGAAATATACATAAATTTTCACAATTTGAGTTTGGTATGAAAAATTTTAAAAGTGGTATAATATTATTATTTAAAAATGGTAGCAGGAATTGTAACAAAATACGTCAAAATATTACAAAAATGTTACAAAATCATTATATTTGTATTACATTCGATAATTCTATTGACTTTTTTTTGGATTAAGGATATAAATACATTATATAATGTAATCTAAAGTCAAAGGAGAAAGATAAATGCAAGCCAGTTTGGGTATTTATATAGAGGATCACATAATTAAATATGCAAAGCTACAAAAAGATAAAGAAAACGTAAAAGTAGAAAATTATAACATGGTATTTTACGATGGTGACTTAGATCAAACATTAAACCGAATTATTAATGAAACTTATAGTTATAAAGTTCCAATCAGTATTAATGTGTCTAACGAAATTTACAAAGAATTTCAAATTTCTGCTTTGTTAAATAAAAAGGATATGAAGAAAGCAGTTAAAATTGAGTACGAAATGTTGTGCAACGAAAAAGATTACAATATAGAAGCTTTAGAACATCGCTATTTGTTAGTGGATGAAAAAAAAGAAGCAGATAAACAAAAAGCACTAAATATAATTGTCAACAAAAATGATATTTCTAAAAAATCAATGGCTTTTGATGGTCGCAAATTAAACACAA
Source organism: uncultured Clostridium sp. (assembly GCA_947057875.1). Taxonomy (GTDB): domain Bacteria; phylum Bacillota; class Clostridia; order TANB77; family CAG-508; genus Scatovivens. Next base: position 4,549 of record CAMSEX010000053.1, on the reverse strand, counting down.
TTACGCCAATTTCAACAAGTATTGTTAATTTGGCCAATATTCAAGAAAGAGAGAATATTGCGATTGTTAATATTGAAGACAAGACTAAGATTACAACAATTGTGGATGGACAAATTTATCAAATCGATGTTTTAGATGAAGGAATGGGAACTATTTTAGAAGAAATTAATAAGGTAGAAAATTCGTATTCTAAATCCTATGAAGTTTGTAAAAACATGACCTTATATACTCAAAATTCATCAGAATTATATAGCGATACAAATGAATATATGAGTTTGGTAACTGGAATTTTATATAAAATTGTGCAAAAAACCAAAGAAATTATTAGTGGTTTTTTCTCAAGTGTTGAAAAAGTATATATTACAGGTTTGGGAACAAGCATTAATAATATTGATTTATATTTTCAAGATTATATGCCAGAGGCAAAATGTGAGATTTTGAAGCCTTATTTTGTAGATGAAGCTCAAATGCAGTTGCCGATGAAAGAATATATTGAAGTAAATTCTGCTATTGCGCTTGCTCTTGATGGGTTGGGTATGGTCAATAAAGAAGTGAATTTTTCAAAAGCAAAAGTAGCAGGAGGCGGAAAAGGCGATTCACCTTGGAGCCAAGATATTGATTTAGGAACAATTAAAAATTACTTTGTTCATTTTGGTAGAAATATAAAAGAGGATTTTTCAGCTCCACTGCAAAGTTTTGATAAAATTATGATTAGAATGTCAGTTTTGTGCATTATGCTTGCTGTGATGTTTGCAGCATTTAGTCACACAATTGAAAGACAGATTACAGATAAGAAAAATGAAATCGCAGGAAAAATTAGCAAGGCAGATGTAGAATTAACAGAAATGAGTAATGATATTTCATTGATTTCTGGAAGGACAACTACCTATCAATCTTTAATTGAAGAAATTACAAATCCACCAGAGGATACGACAACTTCAAGAAGAATTATTGAAAAAGATGCGATTCCGAATTTGCTAAACAGAGTGATGTTTGCCATACCTAAAAAGGTAAAAATAACATCGATTCAAAACACGACTAATAAACGTATTGTGATTAAGGCAGAAGCTGAAAAGTATGAACAATTAGGATATTTTAAAGCAGTTCTTGCAACCAATGGAATATTGGAAAATGTAAAATCAACACCGGGACAAAAAAGTGATACAGTTGTTCAAGTAACGATAGAAGGAGATTTGCCATGACAAGGAAAATAACATTATCTATTATTTTAATATTATTGATTTTTGGTTGTTTTGAAGTTGTTTTTGGTTCTAATGAAACCATTCGTTCAAAGATTGCTTCTGTAAAACAACTAGAACAAAAAAGCAAAGAACTAAATCAGGCAGTTGCAAGTTTGGAACTAAAAACCAATGCAACATATGATAAGAAAAAAGAAGAATTAGAAGCTGTAATCAAGAATTACAATTCAGCTAAAACAGAATATGACGAGCTTGTTCCAGATGTGGATTTGGTTAGCCAAGTTGGTTCGAAAGACACATACGATGTTAGCTTTTTGTGGACAACCATTGGTAATTATGCAACAGAAGAAGGCGTTTTGATTAAAATGGATATTGGCAAAAATACGACTTCAGCAAGTTCTCTTCAAAATTCGTCAACTAGTGAATTTATTGTATGTGACTTGAAATTTGTCGCAACAGGAAAATATATCAATCTAGCAAGCTTTATTCAAAATCTAGAAGATGATGATCGATTAGGTTTTGAAATTAATAATTTTGATATGCAAAAAAGTGGAGAGGATTTGCAAGTAACACTAACAGTAAAAGAAGTAAAAGTAAATTCAAAAGATTTGATTGAAAGTGGTATCACATCATCTTCAAGTAGTAGTACAGGAACTTCAAGCACAGGTTATAATAGCGATCCATTTAATGTAACAGCGGATGAAAAAGCAATTAATTCAGCAGTACAGACAATTGATTCAGCAACGACAAATACAACTTATAAAGCCAATTAAGAAGGAGGAAAGAGATGAAAAGCAAGAAAAACATTGTGAAAGAAGTATTTATTTTTATTATTCTGTTAATATTAGTATTGTTAATCTTAGCAGTTAGCTTGTATGATTATATTCCTTCTACTGTAAAAGTGTCAGAAATCAAGGAATATAATGCTGACAGTAAAACAACTGCTATCAAACAAGAAATTGCCTATACAAATGGTGGAGATACAACAGAAAATGACAATGGTTCACTAAAGTCATATAGTATTGAAGCAAGTGATTTATCAATGTTTGCACAAAAGAATTATGATAAAGGAAATTCAAATCCATTTGAATATGGCATTGAAGCAACAACAAATCCAACAACACCAGATGCCAATAATACCTCAAATGGAACAAATAATACAAATACAACAACAGGTCAGCCAACAACTAATACAACTACAACACCAAACAACACAACAACTGTGACACAAGGCACGACCAATAATTCAAGTACAGGAACTTTCTTTGAAAGTCCAAATTCTAAGTAGGGTATATTTAATTATTTTTAAGTATATACAAATAAATTATATAGATTTGAAAGGAGTGATGAAAAGGGGTGAGACAAGTTTAGCAGCAAGATTCAGAACTCGAAGATATGTTTCAATAAACATATGAAAAAAATAAGTGAAAACTTATAAAAATTTTAAAAACAAAGGAGAATGAAAAATGAAAAATTTAAAAAATCAAAAAGGTATTACGTTAGTAGCTTTAGTAGTTACAATTATTGTATTGTTAATCTTGGCAGGTGTGTCATTATCTCTTGTAGCAGGAAGTAATGGAATTATGACAAGAACAGTAGCAGCAAGAGACAAAAATGAATCTGCAACAGCAGCAGAAAGAGCAGAATTAGCAATTGCTGAATGGCAAATGGAATGGTATGAAAATTATTATGTGGAAACAGGTTCAAAGCATACAACAGATGATTTAAAAACATATTTGACTACTAATTATGCGACAAAAGACATTTCAGGAGGATATGAAGTAAGTATTACAGATACGACTGCAACAGTTAAAAAGAAAGGTGCAAGTAAAAATTTAGCAGAAGCTTCATTAACTTTTTCTAACAATGATAGAAATTTATCAATAGGAGTTTGGTCATTAATAATGCCATAGTTTCAGATTAAATTGATGGTTGATTTCAAATGAAAAATAAAAAACAAAGGAGAATGAAAAATGAAAAATTTAAAAAATCAAAAAGGTATTACGTTAGTAGCTCTAGTAGTTACAATTATCGTATTGTTAATCTTGGCAGGTGTGTCATTATCACTTGTAGCGGGAAGTAATGGAATTATGACAAGAACAGTAGCAGCGAGAGATAAACACAATGCTGCAACAGCAAAGGAACGTGCAGAGTTAGCAATTGCAGAGACACAAATGGAATGGTATGAAAAATATTATGTTAGTACAGGTGCAGATGCTACAACACAAACTTTAAAAGAATATTTGAATGCTAAAAAAACAATTAGTGGTTCTGGATATATTGTAACAATTGATGCTGCTACTAATAAAGTTAGTGTAAAAGCAGATACCGAAGGAGCAGAAGTATTGGCAGAAGGAACATTAACTTATAGTAATAATGATAGAAACTTAGAAATAACTAATTGGTCATATTTAGAAACGACTAAATAGAAATTGATTTTCAAGAGGTATATACTTCTTCTAACAAATTAGTGTATACCTCTTAAATTTAAAAAAGAAAGAATAAAAGGAGAAATATGGAAATTTTTTTAGGTGTTATTCTATTTATCATGGGAACATTTTTTGGAAGTTTTTTTACCCTTGCTGTTTATCGAATTCCATTAAAAAAAGACATAACACATGAACATTCATTCTGCCCAAACTGTAACCATAAATTAGGAATGTTAGACTTATTTCCAGTTTGGAGTTACTTATTTTTACGTGGAAAATGTAGATATTGCGGTGAAAAAATTAGAATTAGATATTTCCTTTTAGAGATTTTATCAGGACTTGTTTTCGTGACAATGTACTTAATTCTAAATAGACATGGCAATTTTTTTGATATTAATAATCTAGAATTCTTTCTATCTTTTATTTTTCAATATGTGACATTAGTCATTGTTGCTGGCATTGATAAAGAGCACAAAAAAATCAATTCTTCTGTTTTGCTATTTGGGGCGATTTCGCAAGTATTGTATATGCTATATCTATATATAGTAAAGAATATTAATATACATAGATATGTTATATATCTTATTTTGTTTGTCACACTGTTTATTACCAATCAGTTTATGAAAAAAGCAAATTATAGTATACAACTTTTACTTTTCGGAAGTTATATTTTATTTGCTTTAGGGGAAAAGGCAATATTATTTGTAGGAATTTTGAGTGTTTTTGGTTTTGCACTTTTAAAAATTATGGAAAGGAAAAAATACCAAAAAATACAAGAAATCCCTTGTGGATACATCATAGGAATTTCCACAATTGTTTATCAAATTGTGGAAAAACTTATAGAAAATTATTATTTTATTTAATTGAGGATGTATAGATCGGAAGAGCGTCGTGTAGGGAAAGAGTGTAGGTTATAGTGTA
>CAMSEX010000052.1 GCA_947057875.1 uncultured Clostridium sp. | reverse complement strand
GAAATTTGGAAGAAATAAAAAAGAAGACAGAGGATATGTATTGGAAAAAAATGTTCCAAAAAGGTATCAAAATAGCAAGCCACAATCTATTAAATATGCTCAATATTGTTTTTTTAGGGTGTAGTGGAATGGGAATGCTATTTTTGGGGACACACACAATTACGAAAGAAATGATAGTATTAGCAATGGCAGGAAGTATAGGTATGATTTTATCATTTTTTGTCACAACATTTTTGTATGCCATATTTAATAGTCAAAAAACAATTTACAAGACTACATCAGAGAATAAATTAAATGGAGGAAGAAGCCTAAAGCTGTAAAATGCTTTTGGCTTTTTCAATTTGCTCAGCAGTTGGTGGAAGAATATTTTCGAGTTCATATTTTTCTCCAAGTTGTTCCCATTTAAATTGCCCTAAATTATGATAAGGCAAAATCTCTACTTTTTTGACTGTTTTTAAAGAATCAATGAAATGTTTTAACTTTTTCAAATCTTCTTCTTCATCTGTAAAACCGGGAACCAAGACTTGTCTAATCCACATAGGAATTCCGTTTTCACTTAAAAATTCAGCAAACTTTAGAGTATTCGTATTGGGCAATCCAGTTAAATCAATTGCTTTTTGATTATCAATATGCTTAATGTCAAGCAAAACCAAATCCGTAAATTTTAAGAGATTGATAATGTTTTCAGAAATTGGCAGATTTCCAGAAGTGTCTAAGGCAGTGTGAATGTTTTGCTCTTGTAATTTTTGAAAAAGTGCAGTTACAAATTCAGTTTGCAAGAGCGGTTCACCACCAGAAACTGTTACGCCACCATGTGAAGTGTTCATATAAGGTTTTAGACGAACTGCTTTTTGAAAAACTTCTTCTAGCGAATATTCGGTTCCATGATTGACTTGCCAAGTATCACGATTATGGCAATATTTACATTTTAAATGACAGCCCTGCATAAAAATCACAAATCGTATGCCGGGACCGTCTACGGTGCCAAATGTTTCAAATGAATGAATTCTTCCTATTAAATTTCCCATTTTGCTTCCTTTCTATAGAATTGTAGTAGGGGCACGGAGTACCGTGCCCTTGGCTTATAAAATTATATTCTTTCATGAATGGTACGATTGATAACATCTAATTGTTGTTCACGCGTTAATTTTGTGAAGTTAACCGCATAGCCAGAAACACGAATCGTAAGTTGAGGATATTTTTCTGGATGTTCCATCGCATCTTCTAGTAAATTTCGATCAAAAACATTAATATTCACGTGATGACTGTGTTGTACAAAATAACCATCTAACAAAGAAACAAGGTTGTTAATACGTGTTTGCTCGTCTTTTCCAAGTGTATTTGGTGTAATAGCAAAGGTATAAGAAATACCATCTTCGGCGTGTTTGTAAGGCAATTTTGCGATGGTGTTTAGCACTGCAATAGCACCATTCGTATCACGGCCGTGAATTGGGTTGGCACCTGGACCAAAAGGCTCGCCACTGCGTCTTCCGTCAGGTGTACTACCAGTTGCTTTTCCATAAACAACATTAGAAGTAATTGTCAAAATTGACATGGTAGGTTTTGCATGACGATACGTTTTTTGCTGACGTAATTTATCCATAAATCTTTTTGAAATTTCAATCGCAATATTATCCACACGGTCGTCATCATTTCCGTATTTTGGGAAATCGCCTTCAATTTGATAATCCACAGCAAGACCTGTTTCATCACGAAGCACTTTGACTTTAGCATATTTCATAGCAGAGAATGCATCTGCAACAATCGAAAGTCCAGCGATACCACATGCCATGGTACGAAGAATTTCACGGTCGTGAAGTGCCATTGCCAAGCTTTCATAACAATATTTATCATGCATATAATGAATGATGTTGAGTGCTTTAATATACGTTTTAGCAACCCAATCCATCATTTGGTCAAATTTTTGCCATACTTCATCATAGTTCAAATACTCAGAAGAGACAGGTTCAAATTTTTCAGTAATCTGTTTACCAGAGATTTCGTCACGTCCACCATTGATAGCATATAATAGCGTTTTGGCAAGGTTTGCACGAGCTCCGAAAAACTGCATTTGTTTACCAATCCTCATAGCACTTACGCAACAAGCAATTCCATAATCATCGCCCCAGTATTCACGCATTAAATCATCATTTTCATATTGGATGGAACTGGTTTTGATTGATAAATTTGCTGTGTAATCTTTGAAGCCTTGTGGCAAATGAACAGACCAAAGGACAGTCAAATTTGGTTCTGGAGCAGGACCAATAGTTTCAAGCGTATGCAAGGTTCTAAAAGAGTTTTTGGTTACTAATGTACGACCGTCAATTCCTTGACCAGCAATACTTTCTGTTACCCAAACAGGGTCACCACTGAATAATTGGTCATACTCAGGCGTACGTAAAAAACGAATAATGCGTAATTTCATCACAAAATGGTCCATAATTTCTTGTGCTTCTGTTTCGGTTAAAGTACCATTTTTTAAATCTCTTTCAAAATAAATATCCAAGAAAGTAGAGGTGCGACCTAAACTCATAGCGGCACCGTTTTGTTGTTTGGTAGTTCCAAGATATGCAAAATATAGCCATTGAACAGCTTCTTTAGCGTTGGCAGCAGGGCGAGAAATATCGAAACCATATTTTTCAGCCATTTTTTTCAATTCTGTTAATGCTTCGATTTGGTCATGAATTTCTTCGCGCTCACGAATGATGTCTTCTGTAAAATCAGAAGAGACAGCATTGTTCAAATCTTCTTTTTTCTCATTGATTAGGGCATCTACACCATAAAGTGCAACACGTCTGTAATCTCCAATGATACGACCACGACCATAACCGTCAGGTAAACCAGTAATCAAATGAGAACTGCGGGCAGCGCGAATATCAGGTGTGTAGCTTGTGAAAACACCATCATTGTGACTACGACGATAATTATGATAAATGTCTTCGATTTTATCAGAGACTTTTTCGTTGTAGGCTTCGCAAGATTTTTCTACAATACGAATACCACCATTTGGCATAATGGCGCGTTTTAAAGGTTTTTCAGTTTGAAGTCCAACAATTTGCTCTAAATCTTTATCCAAATAGCCAGCCTCATGGCTAGTTATTGTAGAGGCGATGTCATTTGAAATTTCCAAAACACCACCATTTTCTTTTTCTTTCTTATATAAATCAAGAACTATATCCCACAATTTACGCGTTCTATCGGTTGCATCTGCTAAAAAAGAAGCATCGCCTTCATAGGGAGTATAGTTCAATTGAATAAAATTTCTAACATTAATTTCTTTTGTCCAGTCGCCTGGTTCAAAATTGTTCCATTCTTTAAAATCCATTTATTTTTCCTCCTAACAATATTTTTTCCTAATAATCCTTTATTAGTCTAGAAAATTTTTTCAAATTTGTCAAGTAGAAAAGAAATATTGAAAAATGAGATAAAGTGAGAAAAAAACAGAAAAACGCTTTTAAATATTGCTAAATGCTTCTAATTTCTTTAGATAAAGTTGCAGATTTTCAAAAAATATGCTATAATATAATTAACAACAAAGAAAATTAAATATATACCCTACGAAGTACGTGTAGACTGAATTTTTAGAACCTACAAGTTTTGGATAAGGGAGTTCGGCTCTGAATATGGCGTGTATGCTTGAACGAGAAATCCTTCAAGAAACCCAGGAATATTTAGGAGAGCACCCACCTGTGTGAGTACAGGTCCATAAAAATTTAGCATCTTACGGCTAGACGTGGGGTAATTTTTTGCTTTTTTTCACGTTTTACCCTAAATGATTTGTTTTTAGATATGAGGCTGTTGGATATTTTGCTATAACAGAAATTTAAAATTAAAAAAGTAACGTCTACAAGCTTGCTGTATTGTAGGCGTTTACTTTTTTCTATTTAGTGAATTTGTTTTTTACTCAACTGTAACAGATTTTGCTAAGTTTCGTGGCTTATCTACATCCAAACCTTTTTCTTTTGAAATGAAGTAAGCAAACAATTGAAGTGGAAGAATGGATAAAATAGGGGTTAAGAATTTGTTGGTTTCAGGCACTTTGATGATTTTTGTAAAATTAAAGTTTTCTAAATTTTTGTCTGTAATAATCAAAGTTTTTGCGCCACGTGTAATAACTTCTTGAATATTGCTAATGGATTTATCCATTAAGTCTGCAACCGTCAAAACAGAAACAACCAAAGTATCTTTTTCAATTAAAGCAATTGGTCCATGTTTTAATTCTCCACTGTAAAATGCCTCTGAGTGAATGTAGGAAATTTCTTTTAGCTTTAGAGAGCCTTCCACGCTACTGTTATAATCTAAACCTCTGCCAAGGAAGAAAACATCTTTGGCTTGGTAAACTTCATGGGCAAAATTTTTGATTTGCGAAATATCGGATAAAAATTGTTCAGCTTTGGCAGGCAGTTCCAAAATTGATTTTTTTAGTTCTTCTAGAAGTTTTTTATCTTTTCCTAAAATTTCTGCAAAATAAATCACTAAAATGCTAAGCAAAGTAATTTGGGATGTATAGGCTTTTGTAGAAGCAACTGCAATTTCAGGACCAGCATGAGTGTAGGTTACAAAGTCTGCTTCTCGCGTAATAGAACTTCCTTCAACATTTGATACAGCCAAAGTTGTAGCGCCTTTTGCTTTGGCAAGTTTTAGGGCGGCGATGGTATCAGCGGTTTCGCCAGATTGCGTGATAAAGATACATAATGTATTTTTGTCAATCAGTGGGTTTCGGTATCTAAATTCAGAGGCAACATCCACTTCTGTGTTGATTTCACAAATATTTTCAAGCAATGTTTTGGCAGTAAGTCCAGCGTACATAGCAGTTCCGCAAGCAACAATATAAATTTTATGAATTTGGCTCAAAAATTCTTTGTTAAAATTTAGTTCACTAAATTGGCAAGGAGCACTTAAACTCAAATGGTTTCCAATGGTTTCACGAATAGCATTTGGCTGCTCATAAATTTCTTTTAACATGAAATCTTCGTAACCGTTTTTTTCAGCAGAAGTAGCGTCCCAATCAATTTGAGAAATTTCCTTTTCAATTTTTGTTAATTCATGGTTGTAAAAATCAATGGCGTTTTTGGAAATAACAGCGAATTCGTTGTCTTTCAAAAAGTAAAATTGATGTGTAAAGGCAAGATAAGCAGGAATGTCTGAACTAATAAAGTTTTCTCCATCGCCTTTTCCAATAACAAGAGGACTGTCTTTTTTGACAGTAATCATAATATCTGGAAAATGTGTACAAAGCACACCAATGGCAAAACTTCCTTTTAAATCTTTAGTAGCGCGATTGACCGCTTTTAAAAAGCCATTTTTTGAGTCATCTTTTTCATTGGAAAAATAATAATGAATTAAGTTTGGAATGACTTCTGTATCAGTTTCTGACAAAAATTGATATCCATTTTCTCCTAAAAATTTTCTAAGCTCTTGGTAATTTTCGATAATGCCATTATGAACAACAGAAAAAGTGTTAGAATTATCGTTATGTGGATGAGAATTTGTAGAAGATGGTTTTCCATGTGTTGCCCAACGAGTGTGGGCGATTCCAATGGTTCCAGTTAAGGTTTCTCGATTAGTAATTTCAGATAATTCTTTTACCCTTCCTTTATTTTTTATAGTTTTAAAATTTTCTTTTTCTAAAATGGTAAGACCAGCAGAGTCATAGCCTCTGTATTCTAATTTTGAAAGTCCTTCAATTAAAATAGGTTCAGCTTTTTGGTTGCCTATGTAGCCAACAATTCCACACATAATATCCTCCTTAAAATAAAATATTTTATCCATTCGGAAATATTTTGAATTTCCGATTTTTATTATATAATATAGAAGTATAAAACATAATTGTGTCTATTTCGTGAAAATTGTATAAAAAAATCTAAAATTTTAAATTTTTTGTTTGTTTTGCGATTTCTTCATAATTAAAGATGTGCTTTTCCATTAATTCATAAAAACTTTTGGTATGATTTTTATACTTTAAATGACAGAATTCGTGTGTGATGATAAAACGTATGATTTCTCTAGAATATTGCATAATACAAGGATGGATGGTAATGATGCCATTCGAACATTTAGCAAGCAAATCTCCCAAATCTTGTATCTTGAAATTTTCAGGTGCAAATCCTAATTGATGTCTGATGTCTTCCATTCTATTTTCGATTTCATCTTTGGCAAGGGAAGTGTACATTTTTGAGACTGTAGCGTTGATGATTTTTGTTTTATCTAAATCAATATATTTGGCTGGCAAAATAATTTCGATATATTTATTCAGTAGATTTAAAGTTGGATTTTTGGTGGCTTCGTATTTTAAAAGAATATCATAGGGTTTGCCCAAAATGGAAATTGGCTTTTGATTGACTTTTTGGGTACGAATATTTTCAGCTTCGATATATTCTTTGAGATGTTTTAAAATCCAATTTTTCTTTTGTTCAACGACAGATTGAATTTGTTTTTGCGTATAGTAAGTGGGAGCTTTTACAATAACTTCGCCATTGTGAATGGAGATGTAGAGACTAGAATTTGAAGTTTGGTCAACCGTGTATGTGATAACATCGTTTGTAGCGCTTAAAGTGCTCATTTTTACTACCTCCAAAATAAAAACTTTTGTTTGTGTTATTTTATAAGATTTTGAAAAAAATGTCAAGAGTTTTCAGAAAAAATGTTCGGAAAATTTTGCTTGACTTTTACTTAAATTTGTGATATATCATATAAAAATAAATAGAAGGAGAAAAATTATGAATAAAATTATTGTAATTACTGGTGGCAGTGAAGGACTAGGCTTAGAGACTGCCAAAATATTGTCAAAAGAAAATACGGTTATTGTTCTAGGAAGGACAGAAGAAACACTAAGGGATAGCGGTTTTGATTACCATGTTTGTGATGTTACGAATCCGCAGCAAGTGGAAAACACGATTGATCAGATTTATGAAAAATATGGTAAAATTGATTGTTTGATTAACAATGCAGGGACATGGATTGTTGGTAAGTTGGAGGATAACGACTTTGCTAAAATTAGTCAAGTGATTGACATTAATGTAAAAGGTGTTATCTATATGACGAAAGCGGTTGTGCCGTATATGAAAAAACAGAAAAATGGTTTGATTATTAATGTAGATTCTACGGCAGGTGTCAATTGGAAAGCAGATTATTCGGTTTATACAGCTTCTAAGTGGGCGATTACTGGTTTTACAAAAGCAATGCAAAGTGAGCTTTTACCCCAAGGAATCCGTGTGCAGGGATTTTATCCAGGAACCATTCAAACTGGTTTATTTGCCAAGAATGGCTTACCAGATAAGGATCTGACAAATGCCCTTAAAGTAAGCACAGCAGCAAAAGCTGTTAAGTTTATGGTGGACCAAGACGATGATGTTGTGATTATGGACTTGGGCATCAAACATATCTATAACTAGGAATAAGTGAATGGGAAAAACTACTTGTAAGAAATTATGAGTAGTTTTTTTGTCAAAAAAGAAGTCAGATATTTTTTATTTTTCAGCCAATTACGGTTTTGTATGGGAATAATAGCAGCGGAAAAATTGTTGAAAAAATGCCTAAAATTCGATTTACGGCATTTTTAGAGAAAATTTGAGTTTAAAGTCGATTTTTTAGAAAAAAGAGCTTAAAATGGATTTTAGGAATTGTCATTGTTAAGAATGGTTTGACTTTTGAAGAAAAATAGAATATAATAAAGTAAGAATTAGTTTTATGATTAGGAGGTTCCAAATGCCAAGATATACTAGAAAAATGCATGGCGGAGAACTATGGGCAAAAATAGAAGTGCTTGAAAATGTTGTTTCTCCTTTGTTTGAAAATTAAAATTTAAATAAAGGAGATTAAAAATATGAATTATGAAGATAAAAAAATAGTAGGAATTTTAGCCACGAATGTGGAGGCATCTGTTGCGCTAAATGTGATGGGACATCTTGCCATAGCAATTGGAAAATATTCAGATAGTGAGATTATGGGGAAACCAACAATAACCGATAAATCTGGTGTAAATCATTTGGGAATTAGCCAATTTTCATTTATTATTACAAAAGTAAAACAAGGGAAATTAAAAGCAGCGATTGATTGTGCTAAAAATAACCCTGAGTTATTGGTGGCAGATTATCC
>CAMSEX010000051.1 GCA_947057875.1 uncultured Clostridium sp. | reverse complement strand
CACTATAACCTACACTCTTTCCCTACACGACGCTCTTCCGATCTAGGAAATCAGAAAATTTAATAAAGAATTATATATTATTTTGTTGACAGGACATAAAGATTTAGCGCCACCATTAGAGACCATTAAACGTCTTGCTATTCAAGGATATTGCGAAAAAAGCGATAAATTTGATCAGGTTTTGTTGCTGATTGAATCTGCTATGAAATCAATAGACCAAATGAATATGATTAAAAAGATTAATTTAGAATTGAAAGAATCGCAAGATAAAATTGAGAAGGCATATTTGGAGAGCATTGAGATTATTAGGCAAACAGTTGAAGCAAGAGATTCATACACGAGAGGACATTCAGACCGCGTTTCGGAATATTCTGTTTTGATTGGAAAATACTTAGGATTGTCAGAGCAGGATTTACATACGCTAAAAATTGGTGGACTTTTCCATGATATTGGAAAAATTGGAATTCCAGATAGTATTTTGCTAAAGGAAGCCAAATTGTCAGATGATGAATATTCGCAGATAAAAAATCATCCAGCCATTGGAAAACATATTTTGGCGAATGCGACCATTTTCCAAGAAATTGTGCCAATTGTGTTTCATCATCATGAACGTTTTGATGGACGAGGTTATCCGGGAGCTTTGGCGGGGGAAAATATTCCACTTTTTGCGAGAATTGCAGCGGTTGCTGATACATTTGATGCCATGACGTCAAAGCGTTCTTATAGAAATGCTTTGCCACTTGAAGTGGTAACACAGGAGATTGAAAAATGTTCTGGTTCGCAGTTTGACCCACAAATTGCAGATGTGTTTTTGAAAATTTTAAAGGAGCATTATGACGAGGTTTTAGCAATTCAAGAGAAATATGTGACAGGGTAAAATAGAGGGAATTTTTTAGAATTCCCTATTTTTTATTTCTTAGAAAATACTTCTAAAATTTCGAGTATATAAAGGTGGCGGAATTTTGCAGCGCAAAATTTTAAAAAAATATTGTAAAAAACTTTAATTTTATGGTAAAATAAAATTGGAATTAAGGAGGCATTTGTGAATAATAAAGTTTTTTTGAGATTATTAATCATAACGATTATTTTGGCATTTGTTGATATTATTTTATTTTCGCCAGGAATTTATGGTTTATCTTTTGCTATTGAACCAGTTCTTTTTTGTATAATGATTGCTTTCAATATTTTTGTTTTGGTGGGCGAAATTTTATTTTTGGGTTTTTCTAATACAGCAAAATATGGTTATGATTTAGATAAATTAAAGGATGTTAATGATTATAAACAAGCACTAGATTCTTGCTATTCAAAAAATTCTCCATTTGCAAAAGAAATTAAGCAGGCAATTGACCAAGTCATTTCAGTTGATAAGAAAAATCGTGTATTAACTGAAATTTTAACGCAAAATAATAAACAACATTATACAGCGCTTACTGATTTGGGGGAACAAGCTACATCTTTTTTGGTAAATAATGTACGAAAAATGTTAAATCGAATGGCAATTTATGATGCGGATATGGGAGAAAATTTATTAGGAGAACACAAAGCATATATTGATCAGTTAATTGTATCGAATGAAAATATTTTGACAGAGTTTAACAAATTACTCACAGAAGTTTCGCAATTAGATGATACTTCCACAGATGATACTCTTAGCCATGTTTTAAGTGATATGACAAATTCGCTAAAAATGCTAAGAGGCGAAGATATTTAAGTTTAAGGAGGGAAAAATGAACAAACAATCTAATAAGAAAATGATGCTTATTTTAGTTGTTATTTTTATAGCAATTATTGTAGCAGGCATTTACTCGACACAAAATTTGAAAAAATCTACTTCAGAAAAATCGTATGATAAAGCGATTTCTTATCTAAATCGATATTTGAAAAATATCAGAGTGGATCAGGCGGATTTGAGAAAATCTACAGTAACACTTGGTGAAACCAGTTTGGAAGACGAATTACCAGATATTTCAGATTATCCATTAACAGTTGAAGGAAAAGGTGAAATTAATATTGAAATTTTTTCTTCTCCAGAAAAAGCAGGAGAAGATACAGATGGTTGGTTAAATGAAGTGGCAAAAAAATTTAATCAGTCAAATCAAATGATTAATGGTAAAAAAGCGATGGTTTCGATTCGTTCGATTGCCTCTGGAGTGGCAGTTGATTACATTGCATCAGGCAAATATGTTCCAGATGCGTTTACGCCATCGAATGAATTGTGGATTGAAATGGTACGTGCTCAAGATGTTTCTATGGAACAAGTCCATAGTGGAATTGCTCCAAACGTAGCAGGTATGTTGCTTTCGCAATCAACGCATGATGCTTTGCAAGAAAAATATGGAAAAGTAGATTTGGGCGTTATTGTAGAGGCGACTTGCAATAATGAAATTGCTATGGGTTACACGAATCCATATGCAAGTTCAACTGGGATGAATTTCTTAGTTTCTACTTTATCTCATTTTGATGTGGCAAATCCTTTGAGTGCAAGTGCGATTAGTGGTTTCCAGAAATTTCAAGAAAATGTACCATTTGTTTCTTATATTACAATGCAGATGAGAAGTGCTGCTGAAAGCGGTTCATTGGATGCTTTTATTTTGGAATATCAATCATATATCAATGATACTACTTTAAAACGTGATTATAATTTTATTCCATTTGGGGTAAGACATGATAGTCCAATGTATGCAGTTGGTAATTTAAGTCAGGAAAAGAAAGAACTATTACAAACTTTTACAGAATATTGCATTTCCGATGAGTCTAAAAAATTGGCAACAGAATATGGATTTTATAATAATTCAGACTATTCCACAGCGATGACTGATTATGATGGAGATTTGCTGATTAATGCACAAAAATTGTGGAAAGAGGAAAAAGATTTGGGAAAACCAATCATTGCAGTTTTTGTTATGGATGTTTCTGGAAGTATGTCAGGAACGCCACTTACACAATTAAAACAATCTTTAATTAACAGTATGAAATATATTAATAATGATAATTACATTGGCTTAGTAAGTTATAGCACAGATGTAACCATTAATTTGCCGATTAATGAATTTAACTTAAATCAAAAATCGTATTTTAATGGAGCAGTAGAAGGTTTATCAGCTGCTGGAAATACAGCGACATTTGATGCTGTCATTGTAGCTGCCGATATGCTTGTAAAAAAACAAGCAGAAGTTCCGAATTCAAAACTCATGATGTTTGTTTTAAGTGATGGCGAGACGAATATTGGGCATTCGATTGAGGAAGCCAGCAATGTGATCAAGAATTTAAACATACCAATTTATACGATTGGTTATAATGCAAATATTGCGGCACTTGAAGAAATTTCTTCAATTAACGAGGCAGCTAGCATTGATGCTAATTCAGGAAATGTAATTAATGAATTAAAGAATTTATTTAATTCAAGTTTATAAAAAAGGGGAAAATTATGGAAAATTTGGAATTAGAAGTCAACAAAATGCAGACAAAGGAAATTGAGAATTCTCTTGTGACAGGAGAACAAATTACAGAAGAGAAAATTGAAAAGTCACTTAGTTATGATGAACTAGCAGAAGAACAGAAGCAAGCAATTGATCAATTTTTGTCCAAAATTGATGTTTCTAATACAGCACAAATCTTGCAATTTGGGGCATCTGCACAAAAGAATATTTCTCAATTTTCGGATACCGTTTTAGCAGAAGTAAAAACAAAAAATGTTGGGCAAGTGGGAGATTTATTGTCAAATTTAGTTTCTGAATTAAAATCATTTCAATCAGATTCTTCTAGTATTTTGAATAGTAAACCAAGTTTTTTTAATTCAGCTAAAAAGCAATTAAATAAGATTATAGCAAAATATAATAAAGTAGAAAACAATATAGAAACCATTGAAAAAACGTTAGAGGCGCAGAAACTTACGATGTTAAAAGATATCGCAACATTTGATACCATGTATGACAAAAATTTGGAATATTTTAAGGAACTTTCTTTGTATATCATTGCAGGAGAGAAAAAATTAGAAGAATTGAAAAATGTAAATTTGCCAGCATTGGAAGCAAAAGCAAGAGAAACTTCTGAGCAATTAGATGTGCAAGCTGTCAAAGATATGGCAGATACGATTAATCGTTTTGAGAAAAAAATTTATGATTTAAAAACAACGCGAATTATTTCTATTCAAATGGCGCCACAAATTCGTTTAATTCAAAACAATGATAGTGAATTAATCAGTAAAATTCAAAGCTCAATTATTAACACCATTCCATTATGGAAAAACCAAATTGTGATTAGTTTAGGTTTGGCTAATGCGAAAACTGCTTTGGAAACACAAAGAAAAGTAACAGATATTACAAATGATATGTTAAAAGCAAATAGTGAATTATTGAAACAAGGCACGATTGAGGTTGCGCAAGAATCAGAAAGAGCCATTGTAGACGTAGAGACACTTTCTAAAACTAATGCTGATATTATTGAAACACTTGATACTGTTCTTCAAATTCATACAGAAGGCAAGAGAAAAAGACAAGAAGCTGAAATTGAGCTTGCCAAGATTGAGTCAGAATTAAAGAACAAATTATTAGAAGTAAAAATTGAAGCTGAAAGTTAATATAAAAAACTATTGACAAAATAAAATAATAAGCTTATAATAATTAACGGTAACAGATAGAGTTTGCCGATTACAGAATTGATTTGCATGAAGAGGGGGGATATAAAAAAAGACAAGAAATTTATCTTGTCTTTTTTATTTTGCTAGCTCATAAATCGCTTCTGCGTAAATTTTGCTGGATAAAATTAAAGTGTCAATATCGATAAATTCATCTACTTGGTGGCACATATCTTTTTGGTTTGGCATATTGGCACCAAAAGCAACCATATTTGGAAAAGCTCTTGCAAAAGTTCCACCACCAATGGCAATTGGCTCAAGATTTTGATGTGTTTTTTGATTAAAAATGTTAGTTAGAGTTTGTACTAAATAACTATCTTTTGGCACATGTAAAGGTGCTTTTTCAAGCGTAAAATCAATGTGTAGATTTGGGAAGGTTTGAGTAAGTGTTTGAAATTTTGCTTTAATTTCTTCTAGTGGAGTTGTCACAGGAATTCTTAAGTTAAAACCAATTTCTAGTAGATTATTTTCATAGCCAATAAATCCAACATTGGAAGTCAAAATGCCTGATTCATCTTTGATTTTCTCATCAGAAAAGAATTTTGGACTGTAGATATTGAATAAATCCAATGCAGAAAGTTGTTTCAAAAACGTAAATTCATTGTCAAGAGAATTGTTAGTTAAATTTTCATTTAAGTATTTGACTAATTTTGTAATGGCGTTATCGCCTAAATCAGGATGAGCTGCATGTGCAGCAGTTCCAGTAAATGCAAGTTTTTGAACATCGCCGGATGTTTTGTTTTTTAACGTGATGGAGCAATATTTTGGTACAACATTCAAAGCATTTTGGTTGCAATTAATGTTTAGAATTTCCTGATTTTCAATGGAAAAAGGATGTGTAAAACGAACAGATAACATACCTTTTTCAGCATAAATACAAGGAAAATCGGCATCTGGGCTAAAACCAATAGTAGGCGTTTCTTCGCCAATTTTTTTATAATAATGGATACATTTCCAATCTTTTTCTTCATTTAAACCTAAAATCAATCGATCTCGTTTATTTAATTTTTTGCCAGAATCCAAAATTGCTTTCATGGCATAAAGGGTTGCGACAACAGGACCTTTGTCGTCAATTGAACCACGTCCATAAATTTTATTTTCACGAATAGTGGCTTCAAAAGGTGGTAAAGACCAACCATCTTCCGATTTTGCTGGAACGACATCTAAATGTCCGATTAATCCAATCATTTCTTTACCTTCGCCAAATTCAATATAACCACAATAGCCATCTAAATTTTTGGTTTGAAAACCTAATTTTTTGGCTAAATTTAAAATATAATCCAATGCTTTTTTGCATTCTTTGCCAAAAGGTATAGCAGAATCGTTTGTTTCTGTGGAAATACTTTGAAATGGAATTAATTTGCAAAGTGTTTGGATGATATCGTTTTTTGAGTTTTCGATTATTTTGTCAAACATAAAAACCTCCTTGTAATTAAAAAATATAATATTTATTATTATGATAAATTTATCATTGTGTGAAAAAGAAGTCAAGAAGAATTTTATAAAATGGGTTTTTGCGATAATTTCATTGATTTGATTAAATCAATAAAATGTAGTGTGCTTGGCGAAGCTGTTCAGACAATGCTCCGTAAATATGGCGTTACAGATGCCTATGATCAGCTCAAAGCATTTACGAGAGGCAAACACATTACCAAAGAGTTAATGCACGGATTTATTAAAACTCTCGATATGGTGTCTGATGAAGACAAAGAAAGAATGATTGCTCTTATGCCAGAGTCGTATACAGGTTTGGCAAGTATGCTTGTCCAGAAATATATTTAAAAATTAAATTGTTACATAAAAGGTCGTGTTCCGCTTGGAATGTGGCCTTTCTCCATACATAAAAAAATAGAATTTAAGCTCAAAAAATCATTGACTTTTTTCAAAAAGATGATATAATAAAACAAACAGAAGTTTTATAAAATAAAGGAGCAGAAATGGGATTATTAGATGAATTAAACGATAAACAATACGAAGCAGTAACAAATACAGAAGGTCCAAGTTTGATTATTGCAGGAGCAGGAAGTGGAAAGACGAAAGTTTTGACCCATAAAATTGCCTATTTAATTGGCGAAAAAAGTGTAAAACCTTGGAATATTTTAGCAATTACTTTTACCAATAAAGCAGCCAACGAAATGAAAGAAAGAGTAAAAAATCTTGTGGGAGATACGGCAAGCGATATTTGGATGGGAACATTTCACTCAATTTGTGTTAGAATTTTGCGAAAAACGATTGACCGCATTGGGTTTGACAGTTCATTTGTGATTTTTGATACATCTGACCAAAAATCAATGATAAAGAAAATTTTGAAAGAGCAAAATTTAGATGATAAAATTTTTAGCGATAAATCTGTTTTATATGAAATTAGTAATGCGAAAAATGAGATGTTAACACCTGAAAAATATAGCGCAAAGGTAAATGGCGATTTTAGAAAAGCAAAAATTGCTGAAATTTTTGCTCTTTACCAAAAAAGATTAAAAGAAAATAATGCTATTGATTTTGATGATATTATTAATTTTACAATAGAAATTTTGCTAGATAATCCAGATATTTTAGAGTATTATTCGGATAAGTTCAAGTATGTTTTGGTAGACGAGTATCAGGATACAAACAAAGCACAATTTACGCTCGTAACGCTCCTAGCTAGCAAGTTTGGAAATATTACGGTTGTGGGCGATAATGACCAAGGAATTTATTCTTTTAGAGGTGCCGATATTTCTAATATTTTAAACTTTGAAAAGGATTTTCCAGGAACAAAAATTATCAAATTAGAGCAAAATTATCGTTGCACACAAAGTGTTTTGAATGCTGCCAATGAAGTGATTAAAAATAATGAGACCAAATATGAGAAAAAATTGTGGACAAGCAATGAAGCAGGAAGTTTGCCCAAAGTTTATCGTGGCGATAATGAATACGATGAAGCCAATTATATTGTGGAAGAAATTAATCATTTGCGTAGAACGGAGTATTATAAATATGCTGATTTTGCTGTCTTGTATCGAATGAACACGCAGTCACGTAGTATAGAGGATATTTTGCGCAGAGAAAATATTCCATATAAAATTATTGGCGGACTAAAATTCTATGAAAGAAAAGAAATCAAAGATATTGTTGCATATTTGAGATTAATTCACAATACAGCAGATAATTTGAGCTTGACAAGAATTATTAATGAACCAAAACGTGGTGTAGGCAAAACGAGTTTGGAAAATGTTGAGCAATTGGCGACAGCACAGGGGATTTCGATGTATGAAATTATAAAAAGAGCAGATGAGTTTGGCTTAAATCGAGTTTTTGGAAATACGCGAGAATTTATAGCAGCCATTGAAGAATTACGAGCAGAAAAAGATTCCATTTTAGTTTCAGAATTGATTAAAAATACATTGCAAAAGACAGGATATACTAAGGCTTTAGAAGCAGAGAATACAACTGAGGCAGAGAACAGAATTGAAAACTTAAACGAATTTTTGACAGTTGCCATGGAGTTTGAAGAGCAGTCAGCAGATCATTCTTTGACAGAATTTTTAGAAGGAATTACTTTGAGTTCGGATTTAGATGGCATAGAAGAGGCGCAAGATTCTGTGACTTTGATGACCTTACATAGTGCCAAAGGTTTGGAATTTCCAGCTGTATTTTTGGTTGGAATGGAAGAAGGAATTTTTCCAGGATACAAATCAATTGGAGAAGAGAAAGAACTAGAAGAAGAGCGCAGATTGTGTTAAGATCGGAAGAGCACACGTCTGAACTCCAGTCACCTCTCGTCATCT
>CAMSEX010000050.1 GCA_947057875.1 uncultured Clostridium sp. | reverse complement strand
GCGATGACGAGAGGTGACTGGAGTTCAGACGTGTGCTCTTCCGATCTTTCTGTCTATAGAGCATGTTGGAATTTGGCTTATCGAATAGAATCTGATTTGATGTTTGTTTCAGGAGGTATAAAGTTTGGAGAGAAGAAAATAATTCAAGATGCAAGATTTGGTGTTGAAACAAAAATGAAAGATTATACAGTTGGTGAAAAGGCGCGGAATGATGGGATTACAAATGTTAGTTGGGTTTTCACGTTATAAAGAAGTTTTAAAAGGAACGGCTTATGAACAAAGAGAAGACGGCTCTAAAGTATATATGCAAAGATATTCAACAGATACACATACTTCTAATTTGAAGAACTTTGAACTATTGGAAGAATTAGGATTAGTTGAGATTGAAGGAATAGAAGATAAAGGGGAAAGTTTATTAATTCTAGAGAGGTTAGGGTTTAAAAATTATCGAAGTTTAAGAGAAATAGGAAAAGCAATATTAAATAGAGATAATGAAACTTTGCAAAAGAATAAAGTTATTATGAAGAAAGTTAAGTTTCGCTTAACAGATAAACCGATTGATTTTGAAGATATGTTTGCGAAAATAAATGACTTAAAGCCATATAAGAGTCAAGAAGAAAAAAGAGCATTGAGAAGATATTTTGGATTGTTTCGTGAGAAAAAGGGAATTTTAGGAACAAAAGAAATTGATATTGGAAAAGATCGTTTTGGAAGAGATGTTATTTTTTATGGAAAAAACCCCAATTTTGCAACTAGAATTAATGAAAAATTTAAGGAAAAAAAGAGAATAAGAAATTTGAGGATACAATAAAAATTGATGAATTAACTCCAGAAAAGCAAGCAGAGATTGTACAAGAATTTAGAACCAAAATGCAAAAGAGAGAATATTCAGGAAAGGAAGTATCATTATAAATATAATCAAGAAAGGAACCAAAAATGAAACAAGCAATTACTTATGAATTATTACATATTGATAAAAATTCAGGCGCAAGGCGTGGGGTTATTCATACGCCACATGGTGATATTCAGACACCGATTTTTATGCCAGTTGGAACCCAAGCGACTGTCAAATCGATTACGCCAAAAATGCTAGAGGAAGATATAAAAGCACAAATTATTTTGTCCAATACCTATCATTTATTTTTGCGACCAGGGCATGAATTAATAAAAGAGGCTGGTGGATTACATCAGTTTATGAATTGGGATAAACCAATTTTGACAGATAGTGGCGGTTTTCAAGTGTTTAGTTTGGGCGATTTGCGAAAAATAAAAGAAGAAGGTGTGGATTTTCGATCTCATTTAGATGGTAGCAAAAAGTTTATTAGCCCAGAAATCTCAATGGAAATTCAAGAGGCTTTAGGATCAGATATTATGATGGCTTTTGATGAATGTTGTCCATATCCATCCACTTATGAATATACGAAAAATTCAATGGAGCGAACAACAAGGTGGGCAAAAAGGTGTAAGGATGCGCATAAAACGACAGGTAAACAAGGTTTGTTTGGAATTGTGCAAGGTGGATTTTTTAAAGATTTGAGAGAAATTAGTGCGCAAGATTTGATTGAATTGGATTTGCCGGGTTATGCAATTGGTGGAATTAGTGTTGGTGAGCCAAAAGAAGAATTTTTGGATATTTTAAATTTCACAGCGCCATTATTACCAGAAAATAAACCACGTTATTTAATGGGAGTTGGAACACCAGATTATTTAATAGAAGCAGCTTTGGCTGGAATTGATATGTGTGATTGTGTTTTGCCAACAAGAATTGCAAGACATGGAACAGCTATGACATCACATGGAAAAGTGGTTGTTAGGAATGCTGTTTATGAAAGAGATTTTACAACATTAGATGAGAAGTGCGATTGCTATACTTGCCAAAATTTTACAAAAGCATATTTGAGACATTTGATTAATACGAAAGAGATTTTAGGAGTGGAACTTCTATCCATTCATAATTTAAGGTTCTTGACTAAATTGATGGAAAGAGTTAGAATAGAGATAGAGAAGGATAATTTGTTAATGTTTCGTGATGAATTTTACAAAGATTATGGATATACGAGCCAGAAATAGGAGGAAACTATGAATTTAGAGGAAAGCAATTCTTTTGTGGAACAAATGGAAAGAAATAATAAAAATAAAAAAACAGTTTTGACAGTGCTTCTGATTTGTACGCTTTTAATTGTAATATTGGTTGGTTTGATTGTTTATATGAAGTATCAAGATTCGCTAAAACAAAAGGTTTTTGTGGATAATAAGCAGGTGGCGTTTTCACAGAATTTTTTGAAAACGCAAGGAAATACCAATTATATAAATATTAAAGAATTATCTAGTATGTTGGGATATTCGTATCAAAAAGGCGAATATAAAAATTATACAGAAGATGCGAATAGTTGTTATTTAAGGACGCCTTATGAAGTGGTTTCTATGATTGCAGAACAAAATACAGTGACAAAATATATTTTGAATGAAAAATTTGAAGACACGGATGATATGAAAAAAGATGAAAATACCGTTCGTTCAGAATTGATTGTGACAAATGAGGCAGGCGAAAAACAACTAAATATTGTGGTAAATTCTGAACATGAAGCTCAAGAAACGATTTATATTGAGGAACCAATCCAATTAATTGATGGCGAATTGTATATGTCATATAGTGAAGTGCCTAGAATGTTTAATGTGAGTTTAGATGTATCACAAGAAAATCGAGTACAAATTTATTCATTGGATAGTTTGGCTATCTCAGCGGCGCAGTATGCTGAAAAAGCAGGTTATGCAGAAATAAGCAATATTTATGAAAATTTGACTGCAATTGCAGATGGAATGATTGTGGTTGGAGATGGAAGAAATTTTGGTGTTGTGGATGTGAAGGCAGGCAAAGAATTGATTAGTTTGAAGTATGAAAAAATTGTGTACATGCAAAATACAAGCGAATTTTTGGTAACAGCAGAAGGTTCTGTTGGAATTGTTTCAAAGGGAGGGAACACAATTATTAAACCAACAGAATATGAAGATATTACAATTTTAGATGAGATTAGTAAATTATATAAGGTAAAAAAAGACGAAAAATTTGGTGTTTTAAATGGCGATGGAGATACGGTTGTATATTGTGAATATGACTCCATTGGTGTGGAAAATGGGGAAGATTTCCGAAAAGAAGGAATACGAAATTTCAATTTATTATTTGATGAATTTATTCCAGTGAATGTAAATGGAAAAACAGGTTTGATAGATAACAAGCGGAAATGAAATTTTTAAGCCAGTTTATACATTGGGCTATGTTGCTAATGCAAGTGTTGAGAACTCAGAAAATGAAAACGACAAGAAAAATTCTAGCACAAATACAACAAGTCAAAATACTGTTAATAATACGAATGCTAATCAGAAAGCAGTTGAGTTAGATGAACATGATAATGTACTAACGATTCCTGAAACGACAGGAATAAAAGGAATTGTGGTAAAAAATTATAATCATTTGTATGGTATTTATGATGCGAAAACGAACCGATTGATTCCATGTTCTTTTACGAAAATATATGCGAAAACGAAGTCTGGAGTAACAACTTATTACCTAGAATATAATGAGCAGGAATTTGAACTTGAAAGCTATTTGCAAGAAATAGGATTTTTTGAGGAAAATAGCCAAGAGGAAGAACCAGAGAATGAAGCTGATTTAGACAATACAACGCAAGAAGATATAAGCAATGATAATAGTGAAATAAATCAAAATAATATTGATGTAGACAATAATTTTATAGAAAATGAGCAAGAAAACGAAGAAACAGAAGAATAAAATAGGAATAAAAAATCCTTTTGGAAATATAATTTTTCTAGGAGGATTTTTATTATGGAAGAATTAAAAGAAAATGCAGGTTCAAATATTTTTTTGTTAATGTTAAAAGGTTTAGCAATTTCGGTTGGATTGACACTTATCATGATTTTAGTATTATCTATGATACTTAGTTTTTCAAATGTGAGTGAGAATGTGATTATGCCAGCAGTAATTTTTATTTCATCTTTTAGCATTTTAGTGGGGGGATTTTTGGTGGCAAAAAAAATGGCAAATAAAGGAATTGTGTATGGTAGTATTTTGGGATTTATTTATATGCTTATTCTTTATTTAATATCAAGTATTATTAACTTTGACTTTTCTCTTACTATAAATAGTTTTATTATGATTGTTTTAGGTATTGTTGGAGGCGCGATTGGTGGAATTCTTGGAGTGAATTTAAAATAAATTTTTGAAAAATAGTTGATATTTTTGTAAAACTGTTGTAAAATATCAAAGATTGGTGTTTTTTTAGGAGGTCAAATGATAAGTTTTGAAGACGTTGTGGAAAATGTTGAAATAAATGAACTCATGAAAAATGCTCAAAAGCAATTAGATGTTTTAGGTTATACAGAACATTCAAAAAGACATTGTATGTTGGTTGCCACTAGGGCAGCCTACATTTTAGAAACATTAGGATATGAAGAACATCGAATAGAACTTACGAAAATTGCAGGGTATATTCATGATATTGGAAATTCGGTAAACCGAATTGACCATGCTCATTCAGGGGCAATACTAGCGTATAATATTTTAAAGGAAATGGGAATGGATGTGGCTGACAGAACAGAAATTATGATGGCGATTGGTAATCATGATGAAAACACTGGAACAGCAGTAAGCGACATTTCAGCTGCATTGATTTTAGCGGATAAATCAGATGTGCATAGAAGTAGGGTTTCCAAAAAAGATAAAAATATATTTGATAAACACGATGAAGTCAATTTTGCGGTTACTCATTCTGAATTAAAAATTGATGAAGAAAATAAAAAAGTGATGTTAAATTTGAAAATTGATACAAAAATTTGTCCCGTGATAGACTATTTTGAAATATTTATGGAGCGTACACAAATGAGCAAAAGAGCTGCAAAATATTTAGGTTTATGGTTTGAACTAATCATTAATGATACAAACTTATTATAAGATTTAGGAGGAATTATTTTGGAAAAGATGTTGAAAAGATTGAAGATAATAGTTGCAATATTGTTAGTAATACTTTTGTCGCTGATTGCGTTTTGGGGTGTTTTTACAAAAGAAAAAGGTGTGTGGAATAATCAAGTGGCACCTTACAATTTGGGGCTAGATGTTAAGGGAAGCAGAGAATTGCGATACACATTAGATAATTCAGAGGAAGAAAAGTATGTGTATGTGGATGAGAACGGAAATATAAAAGGCGAAGTTTGGGAGAATGGTAGCGCTACAACTGCAGAGCATGAGGCGGAGCACGAAGCAGGAACGGCGGAAGATGCAGAAAATGATGTGCAACAGGAAGAGGTTCCATATGCCAAAGAAACAAGAACGATAAAAGTCAATAGTGATGATAAATTGACGAAAGAAAATTTTGAACAAGCGAAAAAGTTAATTCAAAAAAGGTTAAAGAAACAAGGAATGTCGGAATACAATATTCGCTTAGACAATGTGACAGGAAGTTTAATTATTGAAACACCAAATGATGAAAATCAAGTGAATAAAGTGCAGGAAATTGTATCAACGATTGGGAAGTTTCAAATGGTGGATTATCAAAATGGACTTGTGCTAATGGATAATTCGGATATTAAAAAAGCGTCCGTGGTAACTTCAAATACGGCCGGGTATACTGCTTATTTGCAAATTGAGTTTAACAAAGAAGGCAGCGAAAAATTAAGACAGATTAGTACAGAATATAAAGAAACACCAGTAGAGAATACTCAAAATGAAGAAAATGAGACAGAAGAAAATGCAGAAGAGCAAACACAGGAAACAGAAAAAAGATATGTTTCGATTGTTTTTGATGATACAACTATGATGACCACATATTTTGGCGAAGAAATGACAGCTGGTATGTTGCAAATTGCAGTGGGACAAGCTAAAACAAATTATGATGAATACTTAAAAGATTACAATTCAGCCAAAGTAATTAGTGATATGCTAAATTCGGGAATGTTACCAATTAGCTATGAACTAGAATCGGATAATTTTATACAAGCAGAAATCATAAATGAGGTAGATACAATAAAACTAATTGCGGTTATAACCGTACTATTCATTTCAATTATATTGGTTGTGAAATTTAAAATGGCAGGATTACTTGCTAGCTTATTGGGAATTGGTTATATTGCATTACTTTCAATTGTTGTTCGCTATACAAATGCAGTGATTACAGAAAGTTCAATATTGGTATATGCTATTGTTATTATATTGAATTATATTTTTATGAAACAGTTATTGGCAACAGGAAATGTTAGAAAAAATTATGACCAGGTGCAAAAGAGATTTTTCTTAAAATTAATTCCAGTTTGTGTTGTTGCAGTTGTTTTCACTTTGAGTCAATATTTTGTGGTAAGTAGCATTGGAATGGCAATGTTTTGGGGAATTATTTTAAGTATTTTATATAACTTTATGATTACAAGAACAGTTTTAAAAAATATAGAGGAAGTTTAGAATGGATACGAGAAAAAATAGTGGGAAAATAGTAATTTTGGGAATCATATTACTAATTGTAGCAGGAATCATTGTAGTGGCTTTGAAAGGTTTCAATGTTTCATTGATGTTTGGAAAACATGAAACAGTCAATATAAAACTTGATGTGGATGCTGATGTGAACAAAGTAAGAGAAATTTGTAAAGAGACATTTGGAAAAAAAGATTTTGTAGTAAAAGGGTTAGAAGTTTTTGGCGATTCTGTACAAATTAATGTTGCTTCAATAACAGATGAAGAAAAGAGTATCTTGATTGAGAAATTAAACGAAGGATTTGGAATTCAAAAAACAGTAGAAAATTTGAATATCAAGTCAGTATCTAACAAAAGAATTAGAGATGTTGTAAAACCTTATATTGTGCCAATGATAATTGCTTATGTGATTGTATTTGTTTATATGTTTATCCGATTTGCTAGAATTGATGCAGTTAAACAAATTGGGAATGCTATTTGGAAAATGTTTTTATTGCAAGCAATATTAGTTAGTACAATTGCTGTATTGAGAATTGCAGTAAATGATTTGTTAATTAGTATCCTTATTTTGATTGCAGTTGCTCATTTATCCTATCGAGTGACTATTTGTGAAAAAGAAATGAAGAAAGTAGAAGAATAGATTGAAAAAGAAACGTTAATGCGTTTCTTTTTATTTCATTACAATTCTGTAACAACGGTTACAATTTGGTAACATTTATTGACATAATGAAATGAATCCGATATACTTTTTATCATACACAGTTTGTGTTAGAAAAAGTAAAAGGGAGGATTTTTTATGGAACAAAGAAAGGTAGGAAATTGTTTAGGCAAAACTACAGGAATTACGCTGGTTGCCTTAGTGGTAACCATTATTGTGCTATTGATTTTAGCAGGTGTGTCAATTAATTTAGTAGCAGGAAGCAACGGCATTTTAGGAAAGGCACAAAAAGCAGTAGATGTGAACAATATGGCTCAAATTAAGGAAGAAATTGAATTAAAAATCGCAGAATTGCAAATGGATTATTACATGACAAATAATAATTTTGCAAACGCAAATGATTATGTAAAATCAGAATTAGAAAAAGGAGTGGAACTTCCAAGTGGGGCAGTGATTACAACAGATAGCAGTGGAAACTTGAATTATGATGGAATGCAAATTGGAATACTAAATCCAGATGGAAGCGTAA
This sequence comes from uncultured Clostridium sp., assembly GCA_947057875.1. Lineage (GTDB taxonomy): Bacteria > Bacillota > Clostridia > TANB77 > CAG-508 > Scatovivens. The sequence goes on along the minus strand of CAMSEX010000050.1, from coordinate 742 downwards.
CAATTGACGGCGAATTAAGTGGTTCTCAAATAATTACCAAATATACGGTTTCGTATAACGCAAACGGTGGAACAGGAGTGCCTGTGAGCAAAAGATACGCGGTTGGGGAAAATGTAAGTATTGATTTTGGAGTAATCCCAACAAGGGAGAAATTTGTATTTTTAGGTTGGGCGACAAGTAGTACAGCAATAGTACCAGAATATACAGAAGAAAGAGATCATTTTTTAATGGAAAATAGAAACATTAATCTATATGCAGTATGGGCGGAAGCAGAGGCTTCAATAGGAAATACTTATTTTGCAAGTATTGGAGATGCGGTTAAAGTTGCTCCAGATTATATAGAAACAACAGTAAATTTGTTAAAAAATACAACAACAACATTAAATATAACAATTGCTGAATCAAAGAATATTGTACTTGATTTAAATCATTTTTCAATAACAAATAATACAGATTATCATGTTATTATGAATCGAGGAAAATTGCTTATTAAGAATGGAAATATAGTGGCAGAAGGAAACAATTATATTGTACGAAATTATAATAACCTTACCATAGAAAGTGGAGTATTTGAAAGTAAGAATAGGACCTTGAATTTGCAAGAAGGAAGTAAAACAACTATTTTAGGTGGAGAGTTTATAGCAAAAGAAACGACCTCAACAATTTATGTAAATAATAATTGTGAATTAGAGATTAACAATTCCGCTGTGATTGGTAATAATGAAATAGAGGCGAATGCAAT
>CAMSEX010000049.1 GCA_947057875.1 uncultured Clostridium sp. | reverse complement strand
TCTACACTATAACCTACACTCTTTCCCTACACGACGCTCTTCCGATCTTGCGCACAATGATTTCCGTGAACGCACACATACACCTTGACCATCTAAAATACTAGCCACATCATGCGGATGAACATTTTTTATATTAAAAGAAATCACGCCTGAGTAATTTTCCTCATTTGGCGTCAAATACAATGTTAAAAATTCTAGTTTTGCCAATTCTTCTCTTGCATACGAAATCACTTCATTTTCGATTTTCTGTATTTTATCATACCCAATTTCTTCGATATAATCAATCGCAGCCGCCAAGCCAATCACACCTTCGACATTTTGCGTTCCTGCCTCAAATTTATTCGGAAGTGGCGCAAACGTTGTATTTTGCTCATACACATATTCAATCATATCGCCCCCCATCAAAAATGGACTCATTTGATTTAATAATTCACGTTTGCCATATAAAACGCCAATCCCTAGTGGAGCCAGCATTTTATGTCCAGAAAACACCAGAAAATCTGCATCTAAATCTTGTACATCAATTTTCATATGAGGAATACTTTGCGAAGCATCCACAATCACAATTGCCCCTTTTTTATGTGCTTGTTTGATAATTTTCTTGGCAGGATTGATCGTTCCCAAAACATTGGAAACATGTGTAATAGCAACTATTTTCGTTTGGTCCGTTATTTTATTTTCAATCTCTTCATCTGAAATTTCAAAATCGTGATTCAAATACATATAATTCAATTTCGCACCTGTTACTTTAGAAACTTTTTGCCAAGGCACCAAATTGGAATGATGCTCCATAATCGAAATTACGATTTCGTCACCCGATTTCAAATTTTCCATGCCATATGAATACGCAATCAAATTCAAGGCCTCGGTTGCATTTTTGGTAAAAATAATTTCGTCGCTAGATTTTGCATGAATAAATTGCGCAATTTTTTTTCGTGCACTTTCGTAAATTTCCGTTGCCTCCATACTTAAAGTATACGCACCTCGATGCGGATTTGCATTTTGTGTTTCATAAAATTTTTCAACTTTTTTAATCACTTGCACAGGCTTTTGCGTCGTCGCCCCACTATCTAAATACACTATTTCTCGATTCTGCAAAATCGGAAAGTCTCTTTTCAAATCGTTCATTTTTCCTCCTTTTATGTATTATTAGTCTCTTTCTAATCATCATGCACTAAATCTTTTTCACCTGATACCACAATTGCACAATTCCTTCTTTTTCTTTTTTTACATCACATAGTTCTAATTCTTTTTCAAAATAATCACCTTCAAACAAATTAATTCCTTTATTTAAAATATATGGATTATAATTAATAATTATATTGTCTACCATATCATATTTTAAAAACAAAGTATTTATATGAGCTCCTCCAGAAATCAATATTTTATCAAGACTTTTTTCAGCACAAATTTGCTTAAAATGTTCTAAAGAATTGCAATACATAACATTTGAATAACTAGACTTTACTGCTTCCTTTGAAAAAACAATGACTGTAATATCCTTTAAGTCATTGATATAATTATCTCCCCAAGAAACAACATTTTTAAACATCGTATTGCCCCAAACCAAGCAATCATATTCTTTTAAAAACTCTAACATAATTTGATAATTTCGATTTGACAAAAAATCTTCATTTCCATTTTCAGTTGCAATTAAACCATTCGCCGAACACGCCATTTCAACTGTAATTCTCATTTTCTTCTCCTTTGACTATTGTTAAAATTCATAACCTTCTAATTAAAATTTTCCCAATTCTAATCCAACTTCTCATCCATTTTTTGCAAAATAAATTCTCTAATTCCTTCATTTTTTATTTTTGCCAAAATTTTATTGAATTTCGCTCGGACCATTAATTTCATAGCTTCTTTTTCGTTAAAACCTCGGCTCATCATATAAAACAATTCTTTTTCATCAATCTTGCCAGCAGAACTACTATGATTTCCTTCGATCTCTTCTTCAGAGCACAAAAGCATTGGGAGAGAAATTGACTTTGCTGTATCCGAAAGTAACATACAAGTTTCATTTTCGCTGCCTTTTGCTTTTTTACAACCTTTTTTGAAATCAATTGTCCCTTTAAAATGCTTCTTAGCACAGTCTTTCAAAGCCCCTTGCACTTCCATGTCAACTTTTGATTTCTCTCCACTTAATTCCGTTATATAATTCAAATCAAACATTTGCTTTTCTTTACCTAAATAAATTGCATCAATCCTATGTTCTGAAAAATTCCCTAACAACCTAGAATACAAATTAGTTACACTCTTTTTACCACCAAAATCAACAACGCAAAACTGTACTTTTGCATTTTCCTCCAACGTATTTTCAATCGCCATAAAATGAGTAGAATCTGTATTCAACAAATTGATTAAAACAACTTTTATGTTTGCATTTTTCAGCGCTGTCACTCGCAAAATTCCATTGTGATAACAGGTCAAATTCTTTTTTGATTGATACATTAAAACAATCGTTGCTTTTGCATTTTCACTTGCCATAATTTCAATATCGTCAACTAAATTCAAATTTTTCTCATCCAAGAAAAACTCAATTTTTTCCTCTTTTTCTGCAGTGCCCGTAATGTTAACATGCACTTTTTGGTTTGCTTGTTTACGAACTTGATTTGTTAGCTCTTCACTCAGACCAAACTTCAAATCAATTGAACCGCAATTTTCATCTATTTTTATTTTCTCACTCTGTCCCGTTTTCTTAACATTCGCAAAACTCGCAATATTATCAGGAATTAGAGCATTTTCCAATTTTATGTTATTAATATTAAAATTTCGTGACGTTCTAACAGGCGTTTCGTTTAATTTCGTTATTTCCATTTACCCAATTGCTCCTTCTAACTCCAAATTAATCAAATTATTCATTTCCACTGCATATTCGACTGGCAATTCTTTTGAAATTGGATATGCAAACCCTCTGACTATCAAACCCAAAGCATCTTCTTCTGACAAACCTCGGCTCATCAAATAAAAAATTGTTTTATCACTAATTTTTCCAATTTTCGCCTCATGTGAAAACTCCACTTCATCTGTTTGAATATCACTTACTGGAATCGTATCTGAAACAGAAATATCATCTAACATAAGCGATTCACAAGAAACGGAAGATTTTGAATGTTTCGCATTTTCGCAAATACGAACTAAAGAACGATACGTACATTTTCCACCATTTTTGGAAATCGATTTCGCATTTATCACACTTGATGTATTTTCACTATTATGAACCACTTTAAAACCATTGTCCAAATTCTGTCCTTTTCCTGCAAAAGAAATTCCTGTAAATTCTGTTTTAGCACCTTCTCCATTCAAAATGCTCATTGGATACAACATCGAAATTTTGGAACCAAATGAACCGTGATACCCAATCCATTTTGGCATTTTTTCCCACAATTGCCTTTTTCGTATTCAAATTCAGCATATTTTTAGACCAATTTTCAATCGTCGAATAACGCAAATAGGCGTTGTCTTTCACATACAATTCCACGCAACCAGCATGCAAATTGACTTTATTGTATTTCGGTGCCGAACAACCTTCAATAAAATGCAAACTTGCACCTTCGTCAACAATAATGAGCGTATGCTCGAATTGCCCAGATTCTGGCGAATTCAAGCGAAAATATGATTGTAGCGGAATGTCTACCTTGACACCTTTTGGCACATACACAAACGAACCACCTGACCACACAGCCCCATGCAAAGCCACAAATTTATGGTCATACACTGGCACACATTTCATAAAATGATTTTTGACCAAATCAGGATATTCTTTAATCGCAGTTTCCATATCTGTGTACACAACGCCCTGCTCTAGTAATTCCTTTTTCATGCTATGATAGACAACTTCGGAGTCATACTGCGCACCAACTCCTGCCAAAGAAGACTTCTCCGCTTCTGGAATACCAAGTTTATCAAACGTATTCTTAATATCTTCTGGCACGTCCTCCCACGAATTTTGGAGCTGCGATTTGGGGCGCACATATGTTGCAATTTCGCTCATATCCAATTCCGACAAATCTGGTCCCCATGTTGGAAGTTCTAATTCGTTATAAACTTCTAATGCTTTTAAACGAAACTCTCGCATCCAATCTGGATCACTTTTCTGCTTTGAAATTTCTTCAATAATTTCTTTGGTTAAGCCTTTTTTGATTTTAAAATCATATTCGTCTTTATTTTTAAAATCATATCGATTTTGATTGATTCCTTTAATATCAGTTTTACTCATAATTTTTCCTTTCTATAGCCCTAAATAACGCTTGTAGCTTCTTGACTTTTATATAAGTTTGTGATATAATATGTAAACTAAAAACATATGGAAAGAAGGTGTTGCATCTATGTTGTTAGGCAAGAAGTATTCCAGAATACCTTTGGCAGAAGTAGAACAGATTATAGAAAAACGGCATAAATTTTTCATTAACTGTTTAGTTGTTTTTCTGCTTATAGTATTACCAAGCATATTGCTTGCAATAATATGGAATTTATAGTCTTCTTGGACTTAGGCGGTGTAACAACCGCCTTTTTCATGCTTTAAATTGATTATACCCATTTTCTTCAATTTCCTTTGCCAACTCTTGCGAACCTGTTTTGACAATTTGTCCATTTACCAAAACATGTACATAATCCACTTTTAAACTATGCAAAATTTTGGTATTATGCGTGATAATTAAAACAGCATTATTTTCATTTTTGAACATCTCAATTCCTTTAGAAACCGTTTTAATCGCATCCACATCAAGACCTGAATCGGTTTCGTCCAAAATCGCCAATTTGGGATTTAGTACAAGCATTTGCAAAATCTCATTTTTCTTTTTCTCCCCACCTGAAAAACCAACATTTAAGCTTCTTTCCATATTTTTTGAATTCATATTTAGTTTATCCATCCTGTTTTTCAATTCTTCTTTAAATTCAAAAATTTTCACTGGCTTTCCTGTCATTTTATTTTTGGCATATTTCAAAAAGTTGGTAACCGAAATGCCTGGAATTTCTTCTGGCAATTGAAAAGACATGAAAATCCCTTTTCTTGCAATTTCATCAGTTTTTAATCTATTTATATTTTCATTTTCAAATGTAATTGTCCCTGACATTTTTTTGTACATCGGATTGTTCAAAATAGCATTTGCAGTCGTGGTTTTCCCAGAACCATTTGGCCCCATTATAACATGAATTTCGCCTTTTTTAATTTCCAAATCAATACCTTTTAGAATTTCTTTTTCTTCTGCATTCACATGCAAATCTTTTATTTCTAATAAATTTTCCCCCATGATTTTCCCTTTCTGTTTTCTACAATCTTATATTCGTTCTGCGTTTACAAGAACGACATTTTTCCTTATTTACATCATAGTCACAATCTAAATGATTTAAACCTAGCACTTGATGCACATATTTAGCTAACTTATTTATTGTTTCATCTTTCATATTGGATTTCATTTTTTCAGCCTCTTGCCTTGCTGCCTCTTCCTCCAAATTCAGAACTTCTTTCAAAAACAAAAAAACAATATCATATGCTTCTAAAATTTTTTTGGCTAAATTTTCCCCAGCTTCTGTCAGTTCAATCGTTCCATACGTTTCATAATGCACAAGTTCATGATGATTCAAGTTGCGAACCGCTTTATTAACACTTGCTTTTGTACAATTCATTTTTTCTGCAATATCGGTTACGCGCACTCGTCCATTTTGTTTTCTCAAGACATACATGTTTTTCAAATACTCTTCTAATGATTGTGAAATCATACTTTTCTCCTTAATGTTAATCACGGTTAACATTATATAATATTGTGTTTTGTTTGTCAAGGCTAACACTTGATTTTATTTCTATTTTCTGCATTTTTAAGAATTTTTATGTATAAAAAGAACTACCAAGAAATTCTCAGTAGCTTTTTTATAAAATTAATCCTTACATTTGGCTCATGAATGTATAAATCAGCGTATGAGCATATTGCAAAAACGCTATCACTGCTATGAAAGTCGCTAATCGACTTCTGACTTTAATTTGTGATTTGTCCGTTTCTTTTTCAAATTCTTGCCAAATTAAGATACTTATGATAATAAGTGCAAATTCAAAAAAGATAAATGTTCTATCTGCTGACGAAAATACTGTTGGCGAAAAACCTAGTGCCACCCTTGACATCACACCTAAAACATAAATCACAATAGCACTATTATTTCCTAACTTTTTAAAGATTAGTAAAATATTAAGTAGCATACTACCAAGTACTAAAAACGCTAAAATCAGTGGCAAAAAATGAATAAAATCTAAATAATTTCCTGGCGTTAACATAGTTGTTTCTTTCATCAGCATTTCATAAAACACACCAAAATACGGATATATTCTGCAAGCAACATCTTTTAAAATACCAAAAACCAAACTAATAATCAATGGAATAAGGCTAATAGCGCGATATAAATTCTGTTTGTATTGTTTAAAAATATAAACACAACAAACAAGTGAAAACACAAAATAGACAAGATTTGTACTAATCAATAAACGATTAACTGTTGCTGTTAAACCTAAAGAAATTTTGTCAAGAAATCCCAAAGACGCAAATTCCATATAATAAGTTGTAATTTCTTCCGTTTTTCTAGCATAATTTCCGTGGACAAGTAACAATGAATAACAAACTTAAAACCGTCAAAACACTTTGCACTACCATAAATGGATGTGCTTTTTTATTTTTTAGAATATAATAAATGGTAAAAATCACATAAACACAAAATGCGATCATGCAACATTGTTCTTGATTGCAGGCAAAAATTAAAGCACCTGAATAAATTGGATACATATATTTTGCAATTTTTTCTTGACGTTGTATTTTCGCAATGGGAATTATACTAAAAAGCAACATGGCAAGTGGCCAAGTATAATTCATAGAACCTGCTCCCCAGTCGCAAGATGCAATTTTATCTAGCGGATAAATCAAAACAAAGCAAATTGCCATCCAATTTAAAATCGGGTTGTCTTCTTTGACAAATATTTTCAAAATAGAATACACCAAAATAGTCATCACGACTGTATTTAAAATTGCCCAAATGATTCCTGCTTTTGGCAAAATCAAACAAATAAAAGTTTCTATCAAAACTCGTGAAGTCCAAGTTTGATAACGCATACTTACAAAATCAAAAGCTGACATTTCTTGCATTTGCTTGATAAAAAATTCAGAATCATATTTGTTTGGCGTAATCCAAATGCTAATTAAAAATTCTAATACAAGAAAAATCAATAGACATTTTCTTTTATTACTTTTAAAAAAGTTCTTTATTTTAGTCATTTTTCTCTCCTTTATAAATTCACTTCTACCCCTGTGTCTACCAGTAAATTTTCTCCGTCATTTTGATATAAAATATATAAATCATATCCTGCATTTGGCAATCCTAACACAATGCTTTCCGTTTTTAAACCACTTTTTAAACATTCATGACCATCCACAAATTGATTTTCTTCTACCAATTCCATGCCAGTTTTCAGCAAATACATCTTCTCATTTTCTCGATTTTTCAGAATAAAACTGCTTTTAAACCTCGCTATGGATTGTCCCTCTTTATAAGCCCAGCCTGAAATTTCCAATCTTAAACTTCCTCGGTATAAATGTAAAATTCCATTTTTAACGGTATATTCTGTATCTATTTTTGTATTCTTGTCCAAATGATACACACGAGGAAGCGCAAAAGATATACAAGTTATCAATAGATAAACAATACTAATCGTAATTCCAACAATCATAACTCTTTTGTAAACTTTTCCTTCTATTTCAACGTCTAACCAACTAATTTTAATCACTCCTTTTGGAATATTTTAGCACATTTCTTTGATTTTTTCAATACTTGCACCTTATTTTCTAATACTTGTCAATAAAAAATGTGTGAACAATAAGCACTTTGCAGCTTAATTTTCACACAAATTATTATTTTAATTATTCTTTATCTGTAAATAAAATCCAAAAATTTTATATTTTTTCTTTAAGAACCTGAACTGCTTCTAATACAGTCATTGTATTCTGTTCTCCTGTTAATAAATTTTTGAGAGAAACAGTGCCACTTTTCACTTCCTCTTCCCCAATAATCGCCATATATGGAATTTTAAGTTTGTCAGCATATTTGAATTTTGCTTTCAATTTTTTGTTGTTCATATAAACTTCTGTATGAATGCCTTCCTTTCTAAATGCACTTGCCACTGGTAAACAAGCCGAAATATCATCTGACATTGAAACCACTAGAACATCAGAAATTGAAGTTTTATCAACTTTTAATAAATCTAATTCATTTAACTGATAAAATAATCTTGTCAATCCAATTGAAATTCCAACCCCTGGTAACGGCTTATCTGTATAATAATCTGCTAGATTGTCATACCTCCCACCAGAACAAACACTTCCAATCTGCTTATAATCATTCAAAAATGTTTCATATACTGTTCCTGTATAATAATCTAACCCTCTAGCAATGGTCAAATCTATCATAAAATGACTTTCTGGAACATCAAAAAGTTTGATATTTTTAATCACTTCTTTGAGTTCAGACAAACCACTTTCAAATACAGCATTTGTAATATGTAATTCTTCTAACGCCTTAATTTTATCCTCATTATTTCCCATAATTGAAATAAAATCCAAAATCTGATCAATTGACTTTTCTTTAACACCAATCTCAGATCGGAAGAGCGTCGTGTAGGGAAAGAGTGTAGGTTATAGTGTAG
>CAMSEX010000048.1 GCA_947057875.1 uncultured Clostridium sp. | reverse complement strand
ATGACGAGAGGTGACTGGAGTTCAGACGTGTGCTCTTCCGATCTGGAAAAGCGATATATGATTCCTTTGAAGAGCAGGATGAAGTAGAAGTGGTTTTGCTCTATAAAAGAATTTTTGGTTTTACTTATGAAATAGAAATGGGGGTAACAGGCTCCAAAAAATAAGGGTTCGCTAGAACCCTTATTTTTTGTGATATAAGATTAATTAATAATTTGATTTTGTTTGCTCTTTTTTGAATGTTGTTCTGTCATAACATCTTTGACAGCACCTAGACTTGCCAAACTTGCTGTAGCTTCAAATGGAATAAAGATTTTGTTTGCATCGCCTTTTGCTACTTCTTTTAAAGTTTCTAAAGATTTTAATTGGACTAATTTTTCGCTTGGATCTGATCTTTTGATGGCTTCATAAACTAATTGAATTTCTTGCGCTTTTGCGTCAGCCACTTGTTTAATTGCTTCAGCCTCACCAGTTGCTCTTCTAATTCTTGATTCTCTATCTGCTTCTGCATCCAAAATAGCAGCTTGTTTACGACCTTCTGCAAGAGTGATAGCAGATTGTCTTTCTGCTTCTGCTTCCAAGATTAAAGCTCTTTTATTACGTTCTGCGTTCATTTGTTTTTCCATGGCATCACGAATGTCAGCAGGTGGTGTGATATCTTTAATTTCTACACGATCAATTTTACAGCCCCAAGCATCAGTTGCTTCATCTAGAATAACTCTCAATTTCTCATTAATAACATCTCTTGAACTAAATGTTTCGTCCAATTCCATTTTACCAACTATGTCACGAATTGTTGTGATAGATAAATATTCGATTCCTTTTTTCAAACTTTGAATTTCATAAACAGCTCTTGCTGGATCTGTAATTTTGTAGAATACAACAGTGTCAATAGTAATAGTAACATTGTCAGATGTGATCACGCCTTGTGGCGGAATGTCCATTGTTTGTTGTTTTAAACTTACAACAGAGCGAACTGTATCAATAAATGGTACGATAATGGTAAGACCAGCTTCTGCGACTTTGTGAAATTTTCCTAATCTTTCAATAATGTAAACTTCAGATTGTCTGACCACTTTAATGGTTTTTAGTGCTAATATTACAATAATAATAAATATGACTAATAAAAATCCCATGATTTTTCCTCCTTTTAATTTCTAAATGGGTTTTACGATAGCTTTTACACCATCAATTTTTTCTACAATAACATCTGTGTCTTGTGAAATAGATGTGTTGTCAAAGGATTTTGCTGACCAAACTTCGCCACCTAGTTTAATTTGACCAGTTCCTTCGATCGGATCAATTGTTTTGATTACTTTTGCGGTTTTTCCTTCAATAGAATAAGCATTGGTTTTTGTTTTGTTTTCTGTTTTGGCAAATCGATTCACAAAAGACCTTGTGGCAAAGAGTAAAATTGTAGAAGCAATTACAAATACAGTTGTTTGTATGACAACATTTTCAATAAAAAAACTTGCACACATTGCAATAAGCGCTCCTAATCCAAACCAAAATACAAGAAAACCAGCAGTAAATATTTCCATAATAAAGAAAATACCAGAAATAATCAACCAAAGTTTCCACATAAAAATCACCTCACTTAATTTTTATCAATTATTGTTATGTAAAAATACATTACTATTATACCATAAGTTTTTCGATAAATAAAGACTTTTAGTAAAAATAATGTAAAAATTTGGCGAAAAAGTTTTTTGTGCCTTTACAATAAAATTTATTTATGATATGATAAATAACATATAAAGTGAGGAAGTCATGAGAAGAAAAAAGTCGAAAAAATTTCTGGTAAGAAGAATGGTAGCTATTTTTGTACTACTTATTTTGCTGCTGATAGGACGTAATTTAATTTATCATTTTGGGGATAAAAATCAGCAAAAGCAGACGCGTTTGTTGTATAATAATGAATGGGTACAATTGATAAATGCTATCAAAATTGAAAATGAGTTGGTGTATTTATCAGAAGAAGATGTGAAGAAAATTTTTGATGATACAATTTATTACAATAGGGGAGACAAAGAGCTTATTACAACCTGTAATAAGCATGTTGCAGTTTTGCATTTGAACCAACCTCAAATGATTGTTAATGATTCAAATTTGGCAATGCAAGGAACATTAAAGGAAATAGAGGGCAAAATTTATTTGCCAATGAATGATTTAGAGATTGTTTATGATGTGGAAATTGAGTATGCAGAAAGTACAAATCGTGTGATTATGGATTCAACACTCAAAGCCAAAAGTCGTGCGATGGTTTTGAAAAATACAAAAGTAAAAACAGGAAAAGGTCCTTTTGCAAGAACAGCTCAAAAAGTGGCAATTGGCGATTTTGTAGATGTATTTGAAAAGGGAAATCGTTATTGGAAAGTTAGGACAAAAGAAGGAAATTTGGGATATATTTTAGCCAAAAAAGTATCGAACTTAGAAATTTTAAGAGAAGATTGGGTAGAAGAAAAGCTTTCTGAAAGTGATGTTGCAAATGAGGAGGATTTGTATATGATTCATCAGGAGAATACAGGAATTGCAAATTGTTCTACAGGACTTGCAACGTATTTGCAGAGAAATGAAAGAATTAATAAAATTTATACAGATGTGATACAAAGTGGAAAATATATTATTTGTATTGATTTTGAAGAGATCGATGATATCAATTGTTTTTATCGATTTGTGATTGAGTTGACGCCTAAATTTAGAGAAGCAGGAATGAGAGTGGGAGTTAAATTAAAACAACCAATTGATGAGGAAAAAGTAAAAAATATTGTCGATTTTATCAAAAAATGACGAAAGATATGGAGTTTGAAAGATGGAAAAGAAAAAAATAGGAATTATTATTTTAAGTATCATTCTTGTTTTAATCATAGGGACGGGAATTGGTGTTGTAGTATGGTATCAACATGGAATTGGGGCGGTTAGCAAAGGAAATGGCGAAGTGATTCGTGTGGAAATTATTGAAGGAACTGGAACATCTGCCATTGCGCAACTGTTGAAAGAAAAAAATATCATTCGAGATGCGAATGTCATGAAAATTTATGCTAAATTAAACCATGTGCAAAGTTTGAAACAAGGAAAATATGACTTGAATAATGCAGAAAATTTGGGGACGATTTTAGCACATATTCAAAATGGCGAAATTGTGAATGAGGAAGTTAAACTAACCTTTGTAGAAGGTAAAAATATGAGACATTTTGCCAAAACGATTGCGGAAAAAACGGTCAACACAGAGGAAGATGTATGGACATTGCTAGAAGATGAGGCGTATATTGATTCACTAATTGAGAAATATTGGTTTTTGACAGAAGATATTAAACAAGAAGGAATTTATTATCCGCTAGAAGGTTATTTGCTGCCAGATACTTATATTTTTGAAAATAAAGAAGTGTCTGTCAAAACCATTTTTAATGTTATGTTGAATTACATGGACAAGTTTTTGAGTGAACATAAAAATGAAATTCCAGATAATATACATGATGTGATGACACTTGCTTCGATTGCTGAATTAGAAGGCGTTCGAGAAGAAGATAGAGAAGAAATTGTGGCTGTTTTAAAGCATCGAATAGAAAAGGGAATGAGTTTGGGGAGCGATGTTACAACATATTATGCATTTAAAGTAAATATGGGAGATCGAGATTTGACAGCAAAAGAAATCAAAACAGAAAATCCGTATAATACACGTGGCCCGCATATGGAGGGTAAATTGCCAATTGGTCCGATTTGTAATCCTAGTAAAGATGCAATTTTAGCAGCTTTGAATGAGACACAAACAGAGAAATTGTATTTTGTAGCAGATAAAACGAAAAAAGTATATTTTACAAAAACTTATGAAGAGCATATTAACCTAATTAATCAACTTAAAAAAGATGGTTTATGGTATGAATATGAAAATTAAATTAGAGGAGGGAAATTTATGAAAAAAATTGCAATAACATTTATGTTGGTAGTTTTCGCATTTCAGGTATTTTATCCAGTTGTGTATGCGATGGAGCAAATTTCAGAAGAAACCAAAGAACAAGTGCAGGAAGAAGATAACTTAGAAGAGACGCCAAAAGAAGAGGAAGAAAAATTAGAGCAAGAAGAAACAGAGATAGAGAAAGTAGAATTAGAAGAACCAAAAAAAGAAGAATCGATTTCTGAAGAAAAAGAAGATGAAGAAAATTTAGAACAAACAGGAAACAAAGAACCAGAGCAGGAAGAAATGGCAATAGAAAAAACGCAAGAGCAAGAAAATGAAACTGTTCTGGAAGTACAACCAGAAGAAATTATTGAGGAGCCTGAAATAGAAGAAAACACAGAAGAACCAATAGTGGAAGTGCCCAATTATGTGGGAAGAATGTATATTGAGACTCCCATAAATGGCCAAACTTATTCGATTGCAACAATGGGAAATAATTTGAAACTACAAGGTTGGGCAGTTTCTGATGATGCAGGAGCTAAAATAAGAGTTTATGTGAATAATCAATGCATGGGAGATGTAAAAAAAAGAACACCAAGAGGTGATGTCGATATTTTAATTTCGCCAGCGTATGGAGGAACAGCTAAAACGCCAAATGCAGGTTTTGAAATGGATTTGGATATGAGTTATTATGCAGGTGGAACATGTCAAATTATGATTTTCCAACTGGCAAACAATGAAGCAGTTCTTTCTTGTGATACAAAAACAATACAAATTCAGCCACTTCAATATGAAGGTAGGATGTTTGTAGATGCTCCACATTTAAATCAAACGTATCGTTTACCAGATACAGAACACATAAAACTACAAGGTTGGGCAGTTTCCAATGATGCAGAAGCTAAAATAAGAGTTTATGTGGATAACCAATGTATGGGAGATGTTAGAACAAGAACACCAAGAAGCGATGTCGATAGTGCCATATCGCCAGCGTATGGAGGAACAGCCAATACACCAAATGCAGGTTTTGAAATGGATTTAGACATTAGCTATTTAGCAGAAGGAACACATCAAATCATGATTTTCCAGATAGCAAGAAATGAAACGATTATTTCTCGAGAGGTAAGAAGTTTTCAAGTAAAACATAGAGAATATACAGGAAGAATGTACATTGATACACCAACTACACTTTCATATCAAGTTCCTCAAACAAAGACAATGAATATTTCTGGTTGGGCTGTGTCAGATGATGAAAAGGCAAGAATGGTTGTAAAAATCGATGGAAAAGATTGTACTTATCAAGTAAAACGAACCAGTCGAGGCGATATTGACAGTTTGATTTCGCCAGCATATGGAGGAACAGTTAAAACGCCAAATGCAGGTTTTTCAATTGATGTCAATATTGAAAATATGGCAGAAGGAAACCATGTTATGTTAGTACAGGAAATTTCAAGATATGGTAAGTTAGTTGGGCAGAGTCAAATTTCCTTGAAAATTAATACACCTAATTACAGAGTGATGATGAATTTAGAAGAACCAATTTATAACAAAAGATATCGATCAGGTATATTGGAAGTAAAAGGTTGGGCTTTGTGCGAAGCGCCAGGCGATTATTTGGGTATTTTTTTGGATGGAGTTCATAAAATTGCCCCACCAAGACAAGAAAGAATAGATGTATTGCAGATTTTTGGTAATCAATATAATGGAGCAGCAGCCAATCCAAAACCAGGTTTTTATGCGCAAATTGATACTTCTTATTTAGCAGAAGGACAACATTCTTTAGAAGTTGTGCATTTTTCTAAATATGGAAAAGTTTTAGAAACAAGAGCAATTAATTTTATCATTAGCAATACGCAAACTTGGGGAATTGATGTTTCTCATCATAATGCGACCATTGACTGGGATGCCGTAAAAAATAGTGGTGTCAATTTTGCTATTTTGAAAATTGCTGAGTACAGAGAATCCAGTGGCAGAACAATTGTTGATTCTAAATTTGAAGAAAATTATGCGGCTTGCAAGGCACGTGGAATTGCAGTTGGAGGCTATATTTACTCATATGCCTTTAATTCAGAAGAGGCGGCTCACGAAGCAGAGGCTTGTTTGAATGTAATTGCAGGTAAACATTTTGATATGCCAATCTTTTTTGACATTGAAGACCATATTGTGACAGATGCGGTAAATGCAGGACGCACGAATAAAGAAAATTTAACCAATGCAGCGATTACATTTTGTGATAGAATGAATGCAAGTGGTTACCAAGCGGGCGTGTATTCATATCGAAACTTCTTTTATTCGTATTTAGATATGCCACGTTTGGAGAGATATAATATTTGGCTTGCGCATTATGTGGCTAGCACAGATTACACAGGCAAATATGACATCTGGCAATATACAAGCTCTGGTAGAATTCCTGGCATTAGTGGCAATGGCGGAAATGTGGATTTGAATTGGTGTTTTAAAAGATATTATTAAAAATAAATATCGAAAAAAGCTCTCGTAAAAGAGAGCCTTTTTCTTGCCTTAAAAATATAATAGCCTACAGTTATAACTGCTTATTGATAATTTCGTATAGGTTATAGCCCTGAGCAGGGTTTTCCTCTAGTAAAAAAACATCAAAATGATTCTGATTTAATGTTTCTATTTCTCTAAGTGTAGTAGGAAATTCCTCTATGATTTCGAAAAAATTAGGCTTAGAGTGCAGTACAATGCCAGCAGTAGTAACATTATGTTCCTCAAGATAGATTGGGTCATAAAAGCTATTGTTTTTTGCATAGTAAAAGTATCTTTTTAGGAAAACTTGTAAAACTGTTCTTCGCCGACTTTCCAAGTACTTTATGAGATCAGTTGAGAAAAGTGGAGGAACATTATTGGAACTATTGTTCAATTTTATTTTTGCTTCTATTAAGAGTTTGTTATTTTTAAGCAATTTAAAAGTTGTTGTAAAAGGAAAATAGGAAGGTTTCTTAAGTTTTTCAAGATCAAGCTTAATAGAATATTTTTCGCAAGCGAAGAATTTAAGATGGCTAAGCTCTTTTTTTTCCTCATTACAGGTTTCATATCCAAGACGGATAGTTGTTGATTTTTCATCCGTTTCCAGTAGGATATACGGATGTTCTTGAGTTAATTGTGATAAGTACCGGAGAAACAAATCCTCCATGTTGCGTTCTTGCAATTTCAAGATTACACACCTCCTAAAATGAATAAAATATATTATATAGTGACTTTAGTATTATAGCACAGATTAGTAGATAAGTCTAGCAAAATTTGAAAAAATACATCATAATTGCTTGCAAATAGATTTGATTTATGTTAAAATAAAAAAGAAACCTTTTTCATTAGTACAAACATTTAAAGTAAAGGAGGATTTTTAAAATGAACAAAGAAATGTTAGAAGAATTGCGGAGTGAGGACAGGAATGTTCAACGGTTAAATCTTTCACTGGTTAAAGCACTAAAAGAGAACAAAAAAAGCATACCAGAGAGCGTTAGAATGGGAACATATGCACCAGTTAGTTTCTCAATCGAAAGTATTCCAGAGGATTTGAGAGATTTGCTGATTGCTAGGGCTGACATACTTTGGGGAGAAATTTCTGCAGATATAGATGATGATAGATATTGTTATTATATCAAAGATTTGCAGATTGATAAAAATGTTATTAAGGTTATGCTTATGAAAAACTGGTAATGACTGGTAATGCACAAATAGAAATGTTTGGTCGGGGGGCTTAGATTAAGCCTCCCGAGTGCTAATAAAAAAGTAGGTAATTAATAAACAGAGAAAAAACGGTCACAGGATCTTGACATTTGAGGTAATTTATGATATATGTGTAATATAAATGTTGAAGAGGAAAAGTAGGATAAAGGTTACTAGCAGAGAGGATTAGTCGTGGGCTGAGAGCTAATCTTAGAAAACGTATTTCGAAAACTACCTTGGAGTTTCTATTCGAAAGAGTAGCGTGTAGGCTACGTTAAAGGCTTTAAAGTGAGTTAAAAATTAGGATGGAACCGTGCATGCACTCCTAGGCTGTTTAGCCTATGGAGTGCTTTTTGGCTTAAAGAAATTTGTAAAAAAGCACAAGAAGTGCACAAGTAATGCACAAGTAGTGCACAAGAAAATATAAAAAGAAAAGGGAGGAATGAAAAATGTTCAAAATTAAATTAGGTGGAGGAAAGACGCTTGATGTAGAGGAAAGCATGTATTGGCATACGACTTCACATATTATGGCACAAGCAGTCAAAAGGCTGTTTCCAGAGGCAAAATTGGCGATTGGTCCAGCTATTGAAAATGGATTTTATTATGATTTTGATGTGGAAAAACCATTTTCAGAAGAAGATTTAAAAGCGATTGAAGATGAAATGAAGAAAATCATTAAAGAAAATTTGGAACTAGAAAGATTTGAATTGCCAAGAGAAGAAGCGATTAGGCTCATGAAAGAAAAAAATGAAAATTACAAAGTAGAATTAATAGAAGATTTACCAAAGGGAGAAGTGATTTCTTTTTACAAGCAAGGCGATTTTACGGACCTTTGTAGAGGTCCACATTTGCCATCAACTGGGGCAGTCAAAGCAGTAAAATTGTTGACGTCTTCGGGTGCTTATTGGAGAGGCGACGAGCATAATAAGATGCTACAAAGAATTTATGGAATTTCGTTTCCAAAGGCGAGCGAGTTGGAGGAGTATTTACAAAAGTTGGAGGAGGCAAAACAAAGAGATCATAGAAAATTGGGAAAAGAATTGGATTTGTTTTTCTTTGATGAAACAGCACCAGGGATGGCTTATTGGATGCCAAAAGGCTTTAAAATGATGAATGTGTTGATTGATTTTTGGCGAAAAGAGCATGAAAAAAGGGGCTACCAAGAATTTTCTGGACCACAATTAAACAGTAGCGAGCTATGGAAAATATCAGGACATTGGGACCATTATAAAGAAGATATGTTTGTTTTGACAGATACAGATGGAAAAGAGCAAGCATTAAAACCAATGAATTGCCCAAATGCAATTAAAATATTTGCTTCTAAACTGAGAAGTTATAAAGATTTGCCAATGCGTTTTAATGATATTGATGTTATTCATAGAAATGAAAAATCAGGACAGCTAAATGGATTGTTTCGTGTGAGAATGTTTCGTCAAGATGATAGCCACAATTTTATTACAGAGGGATCGGAAGAGCACACGTCTGAACTCCAGTCACCTCTCGTCATCTCGTATGC
>CAMSEX010000047.1 GCA_947057875.1 uncultured Clostridium sp. | reverse complement strand
GATATAGGAGGTGCAAAATGAAAAGAACTTATCAACCAAAAAAACGTCAAAGAAATAAAGTTCATGGGTTCAGAAAAAGAATGCAAACAAGAGCAGGAAGAAATGTATTAAAAGCTAGAAGAAATAAAGGAAGAAAAAAACTTAGTGCTTAAGAACTAAAATAGGGGCGTTTTGTGCTCCTTTTTTAAGTGTAAGCGAAGCGAGAAATTATGAAAAAAACGGTCATGATAAAAAGAAGATATGAATTTAAAATATTGTTTACAAAAGGCAAAATTTCCTATGGAACGAATATTGTTTTGTATATTTTAAAGAACAAATTTTCGTGCAACAAATTGGGGATTGCTGTGGGGAAAAAAAGTGGAAGAGCTGTGGATAGAAATCGAATAAAACGTTTAATTCGTGAGAATTACAAACTTTTGGAAGATAACCTAAAATGTGGATATAGTATTTTAATTTCTGTGAATAAAAAAAGTGATGTCAGAAATATTTATTTTTACAAAATAAAGAAAGACATGGAAAAATTGTTTAAAAAATCAGAATTATGGGTAGAAAAAATATGAAGAAATTAGTATTAAAAATGATTGAATTCTATCAAAAATACATTTCTTCTTATTTGTCACAGATGTGGAATGTCCATTGTAAATTTGAGCCAACTTGCTCAGAATATGCAAAAAAAGCAATAGAAAAATATGGTGTTTTACGTGGAACATGGAAAAGTTTGAAAAGAATTTTAAGATGTAACCCTTTTTCAAAAGGAGGATATGATCCATTAAAATAAGGAGGAATGAATTTGTTTAAATTTTTTGCCAATATATTTGGTTATGTATTAAATATTATTTATGGAATTGTGAACAATTATGGTGTGGCAATTATTTTATTTACAATTTTACTTAAGCTAATTATGTTGCCAATTTCGATAAAGCAACAAAAAACGTTGAAAAAATCAACAAAACTTCAAGAAAAAGTACGAGAAATTCAGAGTAAATATAAGAATGATCCAACAAGAATGAACCAAGAAGTAATGGATTTATATAAAAGAGAAAATATGAGTCCATTTAGTGGTTGTCTTAGTTCTATTTTGCAAATCATATTAGTAATCTCAATGTTTTATTTAGTTAGTAGACCACTTACTTATATGAAACATGTAGAACCAGATTTGATTAATCAATATACTCAAGAGTTACAACAAACGGAGGGTGGAACCAATTATCAAGAAATTGGAATTATTCGTTTAAAATCTGGAGAAGATGAACGTGTTCATTTGAATATGAATTTTTTAGGACTGAATTTGAGTGCCGTGCCATCTCAAAATTATAAAGATTGGAAGGTATTTATTATCCCTGTTTTATATGTGATTACTTCATTTATTTCAACAAAAATAACAACTAACTTAAATACAACGAAGAAAAAGAAAGAAGAGCCTGCTAATGCAGATAGTAAAGATTTGGTGAAAAAGGAAGAGGAAGAAATTGATATGATGGCTGAAATGAATAAAAACATGATGATTATGATGCCACTGATGACAGTTTCGATTGCGATTATTGCGCCACTTGGTTTAGCATTGTATTGGCTGGTAAATAACTTATTTATGCTAATGGAAAGATTGTTGTTGAATAAATTTTTTAAATCTGAGGAGGAATAAAAATGGAGGAAAAGACGTACATTTTTGAAGGAAAAACCACAAATGAAGCAATTGAAAAGGGATTAAGAGAGTTGAAAACAACGAAAAATAAAGTGGAAATTAAAGTGCTTGAGGAAGAAGATAAAAAGACATTTTTTAGCATTTTAACACCCAAAATTGTGAAAGTTGAGATGAGATGGAAAGAAATTACAAAATCAAAGCCTAAAGAGGCGAAAGAAATGGGACAAGTAATACAGGAGTTAGAGATATTTGTTCACGATTTTATGGCAAAGTTGCCAATTAAGGATTTGGCTTATACAATTAAAAAAGAAGAGAATTTGATAAAAATAGATATTCATGATGAAAGAGCTTCTTTTTTGATAGGATATAGAGGCGAAACATTAAATAGTTTACAAAATATTTTATCCAATGTTGCTAGTAATGATAAACAAGAAAAAGTGCGTGTTTTATTAAATATTGGTAATTATCGCGAGAAGAGAGAAAAGGATTTGACAAATTTGTCAAATCGAATAGCTGAATCTGTAGTAAAAACTAGAAAGTCTGTAACTTTGGAGCCAATGAGTGCATTTGATCGAAAAGTAGTTCATAGTGTTTTGCAAAATCATGAACAAGTGACAACACATAGTATAGGAAGAGAACCATATCGAAAAGTAGTGGTAAGTTTGAAATAAAGGCGGAAGCCTTTATTTTTTTTGGAAAAAAGAAGAATAATGCTCGTAGTCTATTGACATTTTATGTAAATTATGGTATAATCAGAAAATAGAAATTTTTTGAAATGATAAATATTTATCTGTAAGAATGGAGGATGCATAATGAAGCATATGATTCAATTTAAGATTCAAGGTTTGTTGAGAAATCCAACGATTGAATACGAGCTTGAATCTGAAGAACGGAAACTTCCAGAAAAATTACCTGAAAAGGTAATTGCTTATCGTTTTTTTTGCGAATTTGAAGACATTTGTATGAGAGGAAACTATACTGGCTGGACATATTTCGGGCAGGAGTATTCTTTTTCTGAGATATGTGAACTTTTTGAGAAAGCTCATGAGTTATTGCCGCAAGACCCAAAAAAAGAAAGTATCTTTGAAGATGAAGAAAAAGCTGCTGATTTTTCCTCTTTTCGGTATTTAACTTTCATGAGGAAAAATATGGAGCGATATGGCTGGAGACGAGCTGTGAGAGCATGTGATGGACACTGGTATCCGCTGGAGAAAGAGGATGATGTAGTTTTTCCGTTAAAAAGAGGAGGGACAAAATAATATGACACCAAGTCAAAAAAAAGAAGTACAAATTCGTTTAAAAAGGGAGCTTTTCAGGCAGGGGATAAGGCATCCGCGGGTTCCATTAAAATCTATTGATGCAATGAAATTAGAGAATGTTACTGAAAAGTTCTCATTTTATGCAAAAATTGAAAAGGTGTCTTTTTATGCTTGGATTAGCAATGAAAATGGAGAAGTTTTAGCGGTTCAGGTTATGAAGAGACATTAGCGAAAGGGCAGGAGGGAGCAAGTGAAACACTTGCTCTTTTGCTGTGGATAAAAAAATAATTGACATATTATGGAACTTATTATATAATATACAAGTTAGTATTTGTAGAAAAATATTTCATCATGAAGGAGGACCAAATGAACAAAAAACAATTGGAAGAAATTTTCAAACGGATGCAGAAGGAAAAGGAGGAGGTTACTAAAGAAGAATTAGACCAGAAAATCCAGTATATAAGGCAGATAGAGGGAGAGGATGTCTATTTTATTCAGTTGAAGAAGGGATATTATATTTGGAAGAATAAAAAGGGAGAACTCACAATTCAGGCGCGTTAAGTGATGATTTTTCATGTAATGAATAGCAAAGGGCAGGCGGAGCAAGTGAGCCACCTGCCTTTTTGCTGTGGATAAAAATACAGAAAAATTCACATAATATCTTGACATTTTATATGAATTATGATATAATAAATTTAAGAAAAAAACATTAAAGAAAACCTCGCTTATTTAGGAGGACAATATAAGGAGGAAAACAATATGAATACCAAAACTGCAGAGATGATACAAATGGCTTTTCGTAAACGGAGAGGAATTGAGCTTTCTATTTTGGAAATAAAAGCAATGGCACTAATACCTAGCGATGAAGATACAGAAGTATATGGTATGTGCAGGTATAACTGGGCGTATGTGGCCAAGATATACTATAGCAAAAAAGGAAAAGTAAAGAAAGTGCACGTAGGAGAAACACCAATTCATAAGTGAGGTGCAAATGGGCAGGATAAGAATTCCTGCCTTTTTTGCGTGAAAAATAAAAGTTTTTTTGTGGATAAAAAAATAAAAAAGCTATTTTTGGGCTTGCGCAGCGTAGTTTACTGTGATATAATTTAAAAGTAAAATAGGATGAAAATTCATGGAACAGAAACTTATTCACAATTGTTGTGGATATTTCTGACGAGATAAAAGGAGAGTATTATGAGTACCATTGTTGCCATATCAACATCGCCTGGGATTGGCGGAATTGGCATTATACGAATGAGTGGAGAGAATTGTTTTGATATTTTAAATCGTTTTTTTGTACCTAAAAATAAGGTAAAACCAAAAGGTTATACACTTAAATATGGCAAAATTGTGGATAACTCCAACAAAATTGTGGACGAAGTGCTAGTTTCCTTTTTTATAGCGCCCAAAAGTTATACTACAGAAAATATGTGCGAGATTAATTCACATGGTGGTTCTGTGATTATGAATCAAATTTTGGAAATTTGCTTGAAAAATGGAGCTGTTTTGGCAGAACCAGGTGAATTTACAAAACGTGCTTTTTTAAATGGAAGAATAGATTTGTCACAGGCGGAAGCTGTGATTGACGTGATTAATTCTAAGACGGATAAAGAAAGTAAAGTGGCTATTGACCAATTGGAAGGAAATTTGTCTCAAAAGTTGAAAGAAATCCGAAAAAAGGTGGTTTCTTTACTTGCTGATATCGAGGTAAGCATTGATTATCCTGAGTATGATGTAGATGAGGTCACAGAATCAAAAATAAGCGCTTTTTTGGAGGAAATTGATAAATTACTAGGGGACCTCGAAAAAAGCTTCTTAAATGGAAAGATTTTGCGTGATGGTGTGAAAGTCTGTATAATAGGAAAGCCTAATGCTGGAAAGTCTTCACTTTTAAATTTGATTTTGAATGAGGAACGTGCGATTGTGACGGATATTGAGGGAACCACAAGAGATACGATTGAGGAATTTATCAATCTGGATGGAGTGCCTTTGAAAATAGTTGATACAGCAGGTATTCGTAATGCGAAGGACGAAGTCGAGAAAATTGGTGTGGAAAAATCGTTAAGGATGGCACAAGATAGTGATATTGTACTTGTTATATTGGATGCTTCCCAAGAGTTAGATGAGGAAGACCGCAAAATTCTAGATTTAGTCAAAGATAAAAATGCCATTATTTTGCTGAATAAAGTGGATTTAGAAAAATGTATTGATAGTATGGAGATAGAGAGTCTTGGCAAGAAAATTATCGAAATTTCTGCAAAGAATAGATGGGGTGTGGATAACTTATATAAGGCGATTTCTGAAACTTTGAGACTAAGTGAAATTGCAGTAGATGGAGAATTAATAGTGAGTAATAATCGTCATAAAAGTTTGATTCGTAATAGTCACAATTGTGTGAAGAAAGCGCAAGAAATCATGGAACAAAATTTGCCGATAGATATTATTTCTTCATATTTAAAAGAGATTATTGAAGAGCTTGGTAAGATTACTGGAGAGAGCGTAACAGAAGATGTTATTAATGAGATTTTTGCGAAGTTTTGCTTGGGAAAATAAAACAAATGTTTTGCAAAATTAATTTGAGAAGATTTTTGTCTAAATTTGTCGAATTAAGAAGGTCGAAATTTGTAAAATAATGTAGAAAAAAGGAGTATAAAATGGGATATAAGGCTGGAAAATATGATGTAGCAGTGATTGGAGCTGGGCATGCTGGTTGTGAGGCGGCACTTGCTGCTGCGAGATTAGGAATGAGAACATTGATTTTTTCGATTAGTTTGGAATGTGTTGCTAATATGCCATGTAATCCGCATATAGGTGGTTCTTCAAAAGGACATTTAGTGCGTGAAATTGATAGCCTTGGTGGAGAAATGGGAAAAAATATTGATAAAACATTCATACAATTACGCATGTTAAATACATCTAAAGGGCCAGCTGTTCATGCTTTGAGGGCTCAGGCAGACCGCAAAAGATATCAAATGGAAATGAAACATACTTTGGAAAAGCAAGAAAATTTGTATTTGAAGCAGGCTGAAATTGTAGAAGTAAAAGTTGAAAAGGATAAAGTGAAATCGGTTATTACAAATTTGGGAGCTGAATATGAGGTGGATTGTGTTATTTTTGCCACAGGAACTTATTTAAAAGGGAAAATATTTATTGGAGAAAATTCTTTTGAAAGTGGTCCTGATGGCGTATTCCCAGCAAATCAATTATCAGAATGCTTGAAAAAATTAGGGATTGAAATTCAGAGATTTAAGACAGGAACACCAGCTAGAATTAACAAAAAAAGTATTGATTTTTCAAAAATGGAAATACAAGAAGGAGATACAGATATAGTTCCTTTTTCATTTGAGGATAAATTGTCAGACGTGGAACAAATTCCATGTTGGCTTACTTATACGAATGAAAGAACACATGACATTATTCGACAAAATTTGCACAGGTCGCCATTGTATGCGGGTATGATTGAGGGAACAGGACCGCGATATTGTCCTTCGATAGAAGATAAAGTGGTGCGTTTTGCGGATAAGGAAAGGCACCAGATTTTTGTGGAACCAATTGGCAAGGATACAGACGAGATGTACATTCAAGGAATGAGTTCGTCGCTTCCTGAAGATGTGCAAATTGCGATGTATCGTACACTTCCTGGTTTGGAAAATGCGGAATTTACGAGACCAGCCTATGCGATTGAGTATGATTGTGTTGAACCTTCGCAGCTTAAGAGTTCGTTGGAATTGAAAAAAATAAGTGGTATGTTTTTTGCGGGGCAAATTAATGGAACATCTGGATATGAGGAGGCAGCGGCGCAGGGAATTATAGCTGGAATTAATTGTGTGCAAAAGTTAAAAGGAAAGCCGCCAATTATTTTGGACCGTTCACAGGCGTATATTGGTGTTTTGATTGATGATATTGTAACGAAAAGTACAATGGAACCATATAGAATGATGACTTCTAGGGCAGAATATAGGCTACTTTTGAGGCAAGATAATGCGGATTTGAGATTGACAGAAATTGGACATGAAGTTGGACTGATTTCAGAGGGGAGATATGCGCGATTTTTGGAGAAAAAAGCGCAGATTGAAGCTGAAATTCAACGTTTAAAGAACCTAGTGGTTAGACCAAGTGAAGAGAATAATCGTGTTCTTGTTACACGTGGAACAGCTCCAATTTCGACTGGAACAAAGATGTCTGATTTGTTGAAGAGGACGGAGTTGACATATGAGAGTTTAAAAGAAATTGATGTAAATCGACCAGATTTGGAGAGACAAGTTTGGGAAGAAGTTGAGATTATGGTAAAATACGAAGGTTATATTGAGATGCAGAAGAAGCAAGTGGAAAGTTTTAAGAAAATGGAAGCAAAAGTGTTGCCTGAAAATATTGATTATGAAGAGATTAAGGGATTGAGATTGGAAGCAAGGCAAAAGCTGAATAAAATCAAGCCATATTCGATTGGGCAAGCATCGAGAATATCGGGAGTTTCGCCTGCGGATATTTCAGTGCTACTGATTTATTTAGAGCAATTAAAATATAACAAACATTAA
This sequence comes from uncultured Clostridium sp., assembly GCA_947057875.1. Classification (GTDB taxonomy): domain Bacteria; phylum Bacillota; class Clostridia; order TANB77; family CAG-508; genus Scatovivens. Next base: position 2,213 of record CAMSEX010000047.1, on the reverse strand, counting down.
AAATATGAAATTTTAGAACGGTCCCCACAATTTACTTTAAAATTCATAAATTTCATATTATATGGATAGGAGAAAAGCGATGGATTTAAAAGAATTTCTAGGAATTTTTGAGGAAAATTGCGAGAAAAATGGCATAAAGTTTAATAAAGAAAAAACGGAATTATTATTTCGCTTTATGAATTTAATTTTGGAATGGAATGAGAAAATTAATGTAACAGCAATTAAGGATGAGAAAGAGTTTATCGTGAAACATTTTATTGATTCGTTGGTAATAGGGGATTTGTTGGGAGATGCTAAAAATGTATTAGATATTGGAACAGGTGGTGGTTTTCCGGGGATTCCGCTAAAAATATATTATCCAGAGAAAGAATTTACATTGATTGATTCTGTCAATAAGAAAGTGACAGTTGTAAATGACATTAATGATAAATTGGGATTATCCACAATTGAAGCATTACATATTCGCGCAGAAGATTTGGCACGAAATAGCAGTTATAGAGAGCAATTTGACCTTGTTGTGACAAGGGCTGTTTCTAAGTTATCCACAATTGTGGAATATATGTTGCCTTTTACGAAAGTAGGAGGAAGAGCGATTTGCATGAAAGGTCCAAATGCGGAACAAGAGATTTTGGAGGCAAAAACAGCGATTTTTAAATTGGGTGGAGAAATTGAAAATGTGGAAAAAATGTGTATTAATAATGAATTTGAAAGAAATGTGATTGTGATTAAAAAGATTAAGAAAACGGAAGAAAAATATCCGCGAGGGCAAGGAAAACCTGCCAAAGAACCGATTCAATAAAAAGAGAAAAAAATGTTGTAATTTTATTGACATCTATTCAAAAATTTTATATGATAGAACAAAGGAGTGAGAGGAATGAGCAGAATTATCGCAATTGCAAATCAAAAAGGGGGTGTCGGAAAGACTACAACCGCAGTAAATGTGGGTTCTATTCTTGCGAAAAAAGGGAAAAAAGTCATGTTGATTGACTGTGACCCACAGGGAAATGCAACAAGTGGACTTGGTATTGAAAAAGATGGCGAATATTCATTATATGATGTTTTGATTAATGACGTTGACATAAAGCAAACGTTGCAAGATACTTGTGTGAAAACCTTGAAAATATGTCCTGCTAATGTGAATTTGGCGGGAGCTGAGGTAGAATTGGTTAATCAAATGTCGAGAGAACAGCGCATGAAAGCGGCGCTAGAAGAAGTCAAAGAAGAGTATGATTTTATTTTGATTGATTGTCCACCATCTTTGGGATTAGTGACTTTGAATGCTTTTACAGCCGCGAATTCTGTTTTAATTCCTGTGCAGTGTGAATATTTTGCGTTAGAAGGCTTGGGGCAATTGCTTAATACAATTAATCTTGTAAAAAAACATTTGAATAAGGGCTTGGAGATTGAAGGGGCGGTTTTGACGATGTATGATATTAGGACAAACCTTTCAAATGAAGTGGTGAAAGAGGTAAAGAAATATTTTGGGGATAAAGTATATAAGACGGTAATTCCTAGAAATATCAAGCTGAGCGAGGCGCCAAGTTACGGCATGCCGATTATCTTGTATGATGAGAAATCAAAAGGGGCAAGGTGTTATGATAAGTTGACGAAAGAGCTTTTAAAAGCAGAATCAGAGCGTGAAAAAGAAGAATAATAGGAAAGGAAGATTAAAATGGCAAAGAAAACGGGATTGGGAAAAGGTCTAGAAGCGTTGTTTTCAGTACCTGTGGAAGAAAATACACAGACTTATCCACAAGTTGTGGAAAATGGGGTTGTGAAGCTAAAGATTAATGAAGTTGAACCAAATATCAATCAGGCGAGAAAAATTTTTGATGAGGAGTCAATTGAAGAATTGGCAAATTCTATTAAGGAATATGGCGTAATTCAACCAATTATTGTTACGAAGAAACCGAAATATTATGAAATTATTGCTGGGGAAAGACGTTGGCGTGCTTCTAAAAAGGCTGGTTTGGACGAAATTCCAGTCATTATTAGGGAGGATGACGATAAGCGTAATCAGGAAATTTCGTTGATTGAGAATATTCAAAGAGAGGATTTGAACCCAATTGAAAAGGCGCGAGGAATTAAGCAATTGATGGAAGAATACGATTTGACACAGCAAAAAGTGGCAGATGTTTTGGGGAAAAGCAGAAGTAGCATTGCGAATACGGTTCGTATTTTAAATTTGGATGAAAGAGTATTAAATTTGGCGT
>CAMSEX010000046.1 GCA_947057875.1 uncultured Clostridium sp. | reverse complement strand
ACAATCGCATTTTTCTTAACCATACGTTGCACACCAATTGCCAAAACAATCGTAGAAACCGCTGCCAATCCTTCTGGAATTGCTGCAACAGCAAGTGATACAGCTGTCATAAACATGTGAATTGGTTCTTTTCCATATAGGGTTCCTACCACAAATATCATGGCACATAGAAGCAAAGCCACGATTCCTAGCGTTTTTCCCAAATTATTCAACTTGATTTGCAATGGCGTATCTGTTTCTTCTGTATCATCAATCATTTTGGCAATTTTTCCAACTTCTGTATTCATTCCAGTTTCCACAACAATTCCTTTGCCTCGACCATACGTAATTAAACTAGAAGAAAACAACATATTTTTTCTATCTCCCAAATCACAGTCGCCTTCAATTGTATTTTCTGATTTCTCACTTGGCACAGATTCTCCTGTCATGGCTGCTTCTTGAGACTTCAAATTAACTGCTTCCACAATTCTTAAATCAGCTGGTATATAATCTCCTGTTTCCAAAATAACAATATCACCTTGTACCAATTCTCGTGATTGAACAACTTGCAATTTTCCATCTCTGATTACTTTTGCCACATGACTACTCATTTTTTGCAATGCTTCTAACGATTTTTCAGCTTTATTTTCTTGTGCAACACCAATAATGGCATTTAGCACAACAACAATTAAAATAATAATCGTATCTGTAATTCCTTCGCCTTCTTGAATTCCCACAACACCTGAAACAACTGCCGCAACAATCAAAATAATAATCATAAAATCTTTGAATTGCTCCAAAAATTTTACTAAAATACTTTTTTTCTTTTTGGCATTTAATTCATTCAAACCATATTTTTCACGCTTGCTAGCAACCTCATTGCTCGTCAAACCTTTTTCAATATTGGTTTCTAGTTTTTGTGCCGTTTTCTCTACACTCAAATTAAACCACTTTTCTACCATACTTTTCTCCTTTAATTCACATTTTTCCAAATTCCATCTTCCAAAATTCCTGTTACATTTTTATCAAGCAAAATAATCAATCGAACACCCAATCTTAACTCTGTAGCACTTGTAATAGCATGATTTTCAACATAATAAAGTTTATTGGAATCCATTTTATCCGTTGTAGCTAGCCAGTAATAAGTATTTGGTACTGATAAATAAAATAATTCACAGCTCTCTGGCACGGGTAAGATGTCATCTTTGGCACGATTTGTTCCATAAATTTTGTTACAAAAATCATTTAAATCAGCTAATGAAAGTGTTGTTACTTTGCTCGAAAGCCCACTAACTGTAAAATCTTTTGCTCTTATATAATCTTTTTGTGCATCTCTTAAATCACTTAAATTTTCAAAATTATCAATAAAACTCGTATTTCCAGATTTATGGTACCATTTTGCTGGCATCCCTGTACTGATAATTTTTACTCCTTCATTACTTGTTTCAACCACTCTCCAAGCATTCTGCGCATCATAATGTTCTCCTGTAAATACATCATTATATTCCATAGGATATTCAATATAGTCACCTAATTTTACATTTTCTCTTAATAAATTTGTATTTGCATTGTCCACAGACCATTCGCCAAACCAATTTAATTCTCTTCTTTCACGTTCCTCAGATTTATTTGTTTCACTTGAAGCTAACACTGCCTTTTCAATTATATAACTATTTAAAATTGTCCAACTCACTCCTGCTAATATCATCAAAACAATAATGGTAATTGTCAGGGCTATCAGTGTGATACCTTCTCCATTTTTTACTACCTTCATATCACTTCTCTCCTTTTAATTTTTTCATTTCTATTTTAACCATTTTTTTATAATTAATCAAGAACCTATATACATTTTTTTTTATTTATCATATAATATGGAAGAAATTATCATTTAGGAGGAAATTTATGAAACATTATAAATTGGCTATTGTTGGCGTAACAGGCGTTGTGGGAAGAACTGCGCTTGAAGTCTTAAAAGAATTTAATTTACCTATTTGTGAATATGTTTTTTTTGCATCAAAACGCTCTGCTGGTACAAAAATTAATTTTAATGAAAAAGAATATATTATCCAAGAATTAACTGAGCATTCATTTGATAACGGATTTGATTATGCCATTTTTTCTGCTGGTGGCGATACAGCAAAACATTTTGCACCAATTGCAAGTTCAAAAGGTTGCATAGTTATTGACAACAGTAGTGCATTTCGTATGGATGAAAATGTACCATTGGTTGTTCCAGAAGTTAATCCAGAAGATGCTTTTCAAAATCAAGGTATCATCGCAAATCCAAATTGCTCTACGATTCAAGCAGTCGTTCCTTTAAAAATTATGAATGATTTGTATCCGATTAAGCGAATCGTTTATTCTACTTATCAAGCAGTATCTGGTGCAGGAAAGCAAGCAATTGATGATTTAAAAAATAATACTACCAACAAATTCCCTTATCCAATTCAAAATAATTGTCTACCACACATTGACGTATTTCTTGAAAATGGTTACACAAAAGAAGAAATGAAAATGATACATGAAACACGCAAAATTTTACATAGACCTGATCTAAAAATCACAGCTACAACAGTAAGAGTTCCTGTTTTGAATTCGCATAGCGAATGCATTAATGTTGAATTTGAGCAAGATTTTGATTTGGAAAAAATCATTCAACATTTGCAAAAAACAAAAGGAATTATTGTTCAAGACGATATTAAAAATAATGTGTATCCAATTGCCACTAATATAACTGGTCATAATGAAGTTTTTGTTGGCAGAATTAGACGTGATGATAGTATTCCTTATGGTTTGAATTTCTGGTGCGTTGCTGATAATATCCGAAAAGGTGCTGCTACAAATGCTATTCAAATCTTAGAATTGTTAATTAAGCATTAAACAAAAAATAATATTTTATATGAATATTTTTCGCCAAATTTCAGACACTATCTTTGGAGGTTTTATGAAAGGTATTGTTAATTTGTATAGCGAAACTACTGGAGAAATCCAAAAATTTTTGAACCATTTCTATTCAAAAGAAATAGAAATGGCTCAAGATTTATTTTGGGAAATTGAATATGAAAATCCAATTGATATGATTGAACTTGTAAGTTGTTTTATTGATAACAAAGAAAAGTTCAAAATTAACATTTGGATTAGCCTTGATAATGGCGTTTTCATCAATGTAACAGACAATAATCTAAATGATATTATCAAATACATTTATGACCGCTTTCCTGATATTTAAACATCTTTTTCTCGTAATTCCAAATAGATATTTTTTTCATCTTGTATCATGGTAATTTTTCCATGCCCTGGATAAACAATTGTCTCATCTGGAAGTGTCATCAATTTATCTGTAATAGACCCCATAATATCTACAAAACTTCCTGTTGGCAAATCTGTTCTACCCCATGTACCAGAAAAAAGAGTATCTCCTGTAAAAATTAATCGTTCTTTTTCGCAATAAGCACAAATGCTTCCTTTGGTATGCCCTGGCGTTGCAATAATTTTAAATTCTAAATTTCCTACATGAATTAAATCCTCATCATCCACTCTTGAATCTGCTTCTAACTCAGGAATTTCCATATTTACATAGTCCGCCAAACTAATTTCTTTCTGATATAAGCCAATACTATCATCACGGCTGATTAAAATTTTCCCACCTTTTGCCTTTTTTAGTTCACTAATTGCTCCAATGTGATCTGCATGACAATGCGTTAGAAAAATATATTTTAGATTTTCTACTTCTAAAATATTTAAAATTTCAACTATTTTTTCTGGTTCTCCTCCTGGATCGATAACCATGGCTTCTTTTGTATTCTCATCAAATATAATATACGAATTCGTCAGCAAACGTGGCTGACCAGTCTTTACTTGCAATCTTTTTAAAATCATTTTTTACTCCTTATTTTCTTGCTTTTGAATTATACTTTGTAAATCAATTTTTAATTGCATGATTTCACTTTATAATACAACCCATATACTCCTTAAATTAATCCCTTCATAATCATGTACATATCTCTTCTATTTCTTCTATCGTATAAACTTTTTCGCTCATAATAATCTATCCTCTCTTTCGATAAACATCATAAACACTTTCGACACTTTTCAATGCTTTCATTAATTGATTCAAATTCTCAATATTCTCTGTCTCTAAATGAAGATCTAAAATCGCTGTATTATCTCGATTTGTTCTTGTATTCACACCCATAATCTTAATTTTATAATTTTCAACTTGTTTAATCACATCTCTAAGTAGACCTGTTCTGTCATTGGCAAAAATTTCGATTTCGACTGTATAGGAAGCCTTTACATCTTGTAACCAAAAAACATCAATCATACGGCCTTCCTGACCAATTAAATCTTTCAAATTAACACAATCCTTGCGATGTACTGAAACACCTCTACCCCTTGTAATATACCCCACAATTTCATCTCCAGGTAACGGATTACAACATTTTGAAAGTTTTACCAAACAATTATCGATCCCTTTTACATGAATTCCTGTTTTAGAAGGCTTTATTTTAGCTGGCTTTGCTTGTGATAACTCCTCTATTTTTTGTTCCAAATCTTCTTCTTCATGTTCTTTTCGATACTCATTCAAAAGCCTTGCAATTACCTTTTTATCCGATAATCCTCCAAAACCAATACTCGCATACATATCATCCACAGTTGTATATTGATACTTTTCCAAAATACCTTCTAGCCATTCTGATTTCAAAAGTTCTTGATTTTTCAAGCCCAATTTTTTTATCTCTCTCTCAATAATTTCCTTACCTTTTTCAATGTTTTCAGTTCTTTTTTCTCGTTTAAACCATTGATTAATCTTCGTTTTCGCAGATGAACTCTTCACAAATTTCAGCCAATCTCTACTTGGACCTTTTGGCTGTTCTGAAGTAAGAATTTCTACAATATCTCCATTTTGCAATTCTGTAATAATCGGCATCATCTTACCATTGATTTTACATCCCACCATACGATGCCCAATTTCTTGATGTACACTATACGCAAAATCAATTGGAGTTGCTCCCAACGGCAATTCTTTAATCGTCCCCTTTGGCGTAAAAATATAAACTTCATCTTCAAATAATTCAGTCTTTAATGTTCTTAAAAACTCCTTCGGATTTTCCGTATTTTGCTGCCACTCTAAACTTTCTCTTAGCCATGCTAATTTATCTTCACTCACAAGCACACTTTTTTTATTTCCCTTGTTGCTTTCTTCTTTATATGCCCAATGTGCAGCAATACCAAATTCCGCAATTTTGTGCATATCCCAAGTACGAATTTGCACTTCAAATGGAACCCCTTTTGGTCCGAGCAAAGTGGTATGAATTGACTGATACATATTCGTTTTAGGTACAGCAATATAATCCTTAAAACGCCCTGGCATTGGTGTATACATTTCATGTACTATGCCAAGCGTTGCATAGCAATCACGTACTGTATTGACTAAAATACGAAGAGCAAACAAATCATAAATTTGGTCTAAGCTCTTATTATCTCTTTGCATTTTTTTGTAAATACTATATAAATGCTTCGCTCTGCCTGTAATTTCAACATCAATATTTTGCTTAACAATTTCCTCCTGTAAATCCTCTTTTATTTTATGAATAAACTTTAGACGTTCCTCTCTTTTTTTGTCAAGTTCCACCACAATTTTATGATATTCTTCTGGATATAAATATTTGAATGACAAATCTTCTAGTTCCCATTTTAGCGAATACATACCAAGTCGATTGGCAAGTGGAGCATATAAATCCATGGTTTCTCTGGCATTTGCAAATTGTCTCTCTGGTGACAAAAATTTCAAAGTTCTCATATTGTGCAATCGGTCAGCTAGTTTAATCAAAATCACACGAATATCTTTTCCCATTGCCAAAAACATTTTTCTGTAATTTTCTGCTTGTTTTTCCTCAACACTTGTAAAACGAATACTTCCCAATTTTGTCACACCAGCTACCATTTGTGCAATCGTCTCGCCAAATTCTCTTACCAAATCTTCATGTGTCAAATTTGTATCTTCCAATACATCATGCAAAAGCGCAGCACAAACACTTTCATCATCTAGCCCCAAATCCGCCAAAATATATGCCACATTCATAGGATGAATAATGTAGGGCTCGCCAGACATTCGGCACTGAGTTCCATGCTTTTCTTTTGCCAAATTGTACGCTTTTTGGATTAGCTCAATATTAGCATTCTCTCCATAATTTTCAATTTGCTTGTCAATAATTTCTTCGATTGCAACATTTCTTATCTCTGTCATTTCGTTTTACATCCCCTTTAAAACTTAATATGATTTTCGAATATCCTTCAAATTAATCTGTATATTACGATTATTTGCAAATTCATTAATTTCTATCATACCAATGATGTCTACTTTGTCACCCAATAAGAAATTTTCTGCATGATATCCCAAATTAAAACCAATCGTATTTACAATATTATTCCCATCTTGCAAGGTCAATTTCAAATGCTTTCCTTCTACTAAGGTTCGAATCGAATCGATTTTTAAATTTTTAATCAGAAAAAGTGGCACTTTGTTAGAGGTTCCATAAGGCTCCAATTTCGTTAACTCCTCTGCTATTTCAATTTCCAAATCTTTTCCTGAAATTTCCTTATCAATGGAAATAATTGGTACTAATTGTTCTGTGTGAAATTCTTGTGCTCTTTTTTCCAATTCTTCTGCAAATTTATCAAAATTACTTTGGCTAACTGTTACGCCCACTGCCATTTCATGTCCGCCATATTTGTCCAAATAGCCACCCAAACGGTGTAGGGCATCATGCAAATCAAACCCTGGAACACTTCTTCCAGAACCTTTTCCAATTCCATTTTCAAAACCAATCAAGATTGTTGGCTTAAAATACAATTCTGTAATTTTAGAAGCCACAATTCCAATTACACCATGATGCCACCCTTCTTTTCCAATCACAATTGTATTTTTTTGTTGCATATTATTTTTTTCAATGATTTCTTTTGCTTCTTCAAAAATGTTTTTCTCAATTTCCTGTCTTGTTTTGTTATAAGAATTGAGTTGCTCTGTCAAGTTGTGTGCCTCTACAATATTTTGTGTCATAAACAATTTAACAGCATCTTGCTCATAGCCAATTCTTCCACACGCATTAATTCTTGGTGCCACACCAAAAGAAACCGTGTTCGCATTCACACTACTATTTTTCCCTACATTTTCTTCTAACAAATATTTTAGCCCAAGATTACGCGTTTGCGCAACCAACTTCAAGCCTAACTTTGAAATAACACGATTTTCATCTACCAAAGGAACAATGTCTGAAATGGTTCCAATACACACAATATCTAAATATTTCAAATACGCTTTTTCTTCTAAATTTAAACGCTCGCTAATTGCCTGAATTAGCTTAAACACAACTCCAACACCTGCAAGCCCTTTAAATGGATATTGATTATCCTTTTTTTTACAATCAATTACTGCAACTGCATTTGGCACTTCATCTAGGGGTTCATGATGATCTGTTACAATCACTTCCATTCCTAATTCATACGCATATTTTATCTCTTCCATTCCCGTAATCCCGCAATCAACTGTAACAATTAATGTATAACCTTCCTCTGCTATTTTTTTGACGCTTTCTTTATTCAAGCCATAACCTTCGTCTAATCTTCTGGGAATGTAATATCCAACATTTGTCATCCCTCGATCCATCAAAAACTTTTTCAAAACTGTAATACTCGTTACTCCATCAACATCATAATCTCCATAAATAATGATTTTCTCGTTTTGGTTAATTGATTGTTCCATTCTATCAACAGCTGCTTTCATATCTGGCATCAAAAATGGATTATGAAAATCATTTCTTGTTGGTTCTAAAAACACCTGAATTTCTTCTTTTGTAATAATTCCTCGATTAACCAATAATGTCGCCATTAGTTCTGATAAATTATTTTCTCCCATCACTTTTTCAACTAATGTTTTATCATATTCGCAAATCTCCCATTTCTTGTTCATTTAATTTCTCCCTAAATCTCATTTGTGTATATTATATACCATTTTTTTCAAGTTGGCAATAAAAATTTTTTTATTTTACACTTGACATCCAAAACCAAACCTGCTATAATAATTTTAATTTTCATGTGTAGTTCACACAAAATTTTCATGTTAATAAAAAAAATTATGTTAAGGAGTTTTATGAAAAAACAAATTTTTTTAGGTACCCTATTTTTTATTTTCCTTTTTTTAATTACTTGCATTACTACTTTTGTAGTAAATTCTAATGCTTATTTTACAAGCTCTCCAACTGATTACTCTTTCTCAAGTCATGATTTCACTTGGCCTCTACCAAACTATTACACTATTTCCTCCCCTTTTGGAATCCGTTTATCGCCCACAACAGGCGCTTCCACTTATCATTCTGGTATTGATATTCCTGCCCCTGAAAATACCAATATCTATTCTGCTTGCTCTGGCACTGTTAGTTTTTTAGATTTTGAACGGTGCCAATGGCTACACTATAAAAATCACAAATGAAAATTCTATTTTTTCTTATTCCCACATCTCACCTAATTTTATCGTAGAAATTGGCAATTTTATCTATAAAGGTCAATTGATTGCTTATGTCGGTCCAAAATATTTAGAAGATGATATCAAAAATCCATATCTTGATCTCTCTCAAGGTCGTCCTACAAATGGCGCAACAACTGGTCCCCATTTACATTTTAGCATAAAAATCGATGGCGCTGCCATCGATCCTGCTACTCTATTTCGTTCTCATCAAATTTAAACTACATATCATCTTCAAAATTGCCCCAATCAAGTTCAATCACATTTTTACAATCAGGACATTTAATCTCCTTTTTTGTATGGTCAAACTCGATAAAAAAATTGGTATTGCAATAAGGACATTTAATTGGTTCTAAATCTGCATCCTCTGCCAATTCATTGTTTTCCACTTCCTGAAAAATTTCATTGTCCAAACGTTGAACTTGCACTTCTAAGCCATCAAGTCTATGCTCACACATTGCCACTTTTTGCTTATACAAATTTTCAATTTCTCCTATCTCTTCTAAATAGCCCATTGTTAATTCCGTAATTTGCGATTTAGCATATGTTAAATCTTTTTCATCACTCATATTTTCTTCTAAATTTTTAATTACTTCCTTAAACTTATTTTTTAGCATTAAACTCTCATTCCTCTCTTAATCCACCATAAGATGATTAAATTCTTTCCATATATTCACCTGTTCTTGTGTCAATTCTAATTTTGTCTCCAATATTAACAAATAGTGGAACTGAAATTTCCAAGCCATTTTCTAATGTAGCTGGTTTTCCTGAAGTTGTTGTTGTGTTTCCACTAAATCCAGGTTCTGTATATGTAACTTCTAATTCAACAAACATTGGTGGTTCAACGGCAAATACTTTTCCTTTAAAAGCAAGCATTGTTACATTCATATTTTCCTTAATATATTTTAAGGCATCACCAATTTGTTCTTGATTTAAAGGCATTTGATCATATGTATTATTATCCATAAAATAATACAATTCTCCATCGTTATACAAGTATTGCATATCTCTTTTCTCAATTTCTGCACCTTGTAATTTTTCAGATGGATTAAATGTTCTTTCCAAAACTGAGCCAGTAATCACATTTTTCATTTTTACACGAACAAAAGCAGCTCCTTTTCCTGGTTTTACATGTTGAAATTCAACAACTATAA
>CAMSEX010000045.1 GCA_947057875.1 uncultured Clostridium sp. | reverse complement strand
ATGACGAGAGGTGACTGGAGTTCAGACGTGTGCTCTTCCGATCTAATGCAATATCAAATCATGGAACAACAAAAATATTAGGTGGCACGTTAAATACAAAAAGAATAGCAATTTATAATACAGGTAGTTGTATAATGAGTGCAGGAGTTATTATGGGGAATTCTGAAACTGTAAGTACAATAGAAAATGATGGTGGTATTTTTGAAATGTCTGGCGGAGAAATCACATCTGCAAATGAAACGGGTATTAGAAATATGAATGGAGGAAAATGTAGTTTAACAGGAGGAAAAGTAACATCCAGTAAAAGATGTTACTTTACTTAATCAGAGTGATTGTATTACAGAAATTTCTGGTTTAGTAGAGATAGCACACTTAGGCGATGAAAATGATAAGGTTTGCTTGAATAATTTTGGGGAATTGAATGTAAATGGTGGAACAATAATTACTGAAAATTCAAATACTATCTATAATCGAGAAGGAGGAACTTGTACCATAAATAATGGAACTATTTTGGGAAGAGGAAACTATCCAACTATTTATAATAAAGGAGATTTTAGAATTAATGGAGGAACAGTAACAAATGAATCAGGCAACAAAGCTTGTTATAATGCTGAAGGAGGAAGTGCAACTTATGTAGGTGGCGTATGTGAACCTAGAAATTTTTAAGAAATCTGAAAAAAGGCACAATTGTGTGCCTTTTTTGTAATAGATTATAAAAATTATGTGAACCTTTATTGTAACATACCAAGCACTAAAATTCCTAAATTTTCACGATAAATTCCGTCAAATTGCGAAATTGGTAATGGATTTCTACCCAAACCAACTTCGATTGTAAATCCGGGACGATTGTAGTAATACACAAACCAATCTTTATATCCTGCAAAACTGGAAGCAGTTGGCACTTCTTCTACAGAATAACCAGAAACTTGTGCAAAAAGATTAGCAATTTGTGTAGAATTAGGTGGTGTCATGTCTTGATATTTATAGTAGATAACACGACCTTGTGTGTGGTAAGTAATCATTAGTGAAAAATTATGACGTAAAGTAAAGTTATAAAGAGCAACTGATTCAGGAGCAGTAAGAGGACCAAATCCGACAAAATCACGTGGTGCAGGTTTATCAAAACCTTGTTCATATTTGATTTCTTTTGCTTTCTCCCAGCCAGCAGGGAACTGTAAATTTAGGTCAATACCGTTCTATGTTTGCTTTCCAGCCATTTGGAAATGGAATATCAGGAAAGTTGTTTGCAATTGACAGTGCTTCTGTATAAGCGCGTGAACCTTCTGTAATCAGTCCAGTGACTAAATCTACACCATCAGGATTAACCATTGGGACTAGATAAAGCGAAACGTCTGAGAAAAGATCCCTTGGATTGTTACCAAAAATTGGCATACCGATTAACATAGCTTTTTGACAAATTTTCTAAAAATTTCATTAAGAGTGGTGCTGTAATCCATTCATTCCCGATGAGTTGCAGCGCAATAGAATACTTCTTTAGCACCATTGCCAAACTTAACAACTGGGAGATTTTTTCCTAAAACACTTGTGCCAATCATGGATATTTCCAAAAAGGGATAAATTGTTTTTAGAGCTGATAAATTCATTTCCATAAAATCAGAGCAATAGCTGATGTTGGTTGGTACAACAGAGCCAAATGGTACAATAATTTGTTGTCCAATTTGCAGATTTTCGGTATCAATATCTGGATTTGCATATAAAATGCTGTTAATTGTAGTGCCAAAATTTTGGGAAATTTTGCTTAAAGTATCACCATTTTTGATGATGTAATTTGTGTAACCATTTATGTAGGGAAAAAGTGCATCCCAAGTTGAATTTCCAACAATTCCATCACTGGATAAACCAAAATTTCTTTGGAAATTTTTAACAGAATTTTCGGTTTGTTTTCCAAAAAATCCATCAATACTTCCAGAGTAAAATCCGAGTTTTTTGAGTGTACTTTGTAAAAGTTCAACATAAGGGCCGGCTTGAATTTAAACGTAAAATAATCATATTACAAAATCCTTTCTTGTTTTTTATAGTGTATGAAGATAATTTATAATTTGTGAATTGACAAATTTTGTCAAATGAGATACAATAACCAAAGTTGCACATATATATAAATAAGGGAGGAATTGAATATGAGTGAGGAAAACAAATTTAAGGCAACACAAGATGTATTGCAAGAACCAAAGAAAGGAAGAAAGCTAATTATTGCAGTGATAGCAATTTTAGTTGTGTTAATTGCGATTGTAGCTTTTTATATGCTAAGGTTAAATCAACCAAGATACATATTTGATAAAAAAATCAATCAATATTTTAATGCAAGTGAAAATATTGAGTATAACACGATGAAGGTAAATGCAGATTTGTCGCTTTCTGTTAATGGAGATGATCCAGAGGTGCAGGAAATAGCAGATTTGGTCAATGATGCTAAAATATCAGTTTATGCAGAGGCTGACCAAAAAACACAGGAAGAAATTGTTGGGGTTAAATTTGTAAAAAATGAAGAAGAACTTTTAGACGTTATGGCAAAACTTGAAATTCAGTCAGATGATATGTATTTGAAGTTAGGAGAATTGTTTGATAAGACAATCAACATGAAAATTTCAGAAGTTTATGATACAGATGTAGCGATGTTTACACCAGAAAAAGTGAATCCAAAAGCAAGTTCAATTCTAATGAAGGAATTAAAAGCACAATTAAAAAATGAATATTTTTCAAAAGTGAAAACAACAATTGAAAATGAAGATTTGACAAAAAACACAATTAAAATGCCACTAGAAGATGTGGCTACGATGATAAAAGATATTTGCAATAATTTGTCTAATCATGAGGAGTTTTTGAAATGTTTTGAATTTCCAGAGGAGACGAAAGATGGTTTGCAGCAAATAAGTGATGAAGCAGATAACTATATTTTTGAGGAAGATGAATATTTAACGATTGATGTTTATACAAAAGGTTTCATGAAGGAAATTGTCAGAGTGGATGTTTCAATGGACATTGAGGGAGATAATTACCAAATAGCTTTTACAAATTTAAGTCAGAGTGAATATTCTTATCAAGTTTATGTAAATGATAAAGAACAATTGACAGGAAAAATAGATTATACAAATCAGGGAAATAATTTTTCAATGGGAATTAGCATGGAAGCAGATGGTGTAGAAATTGCTATGAAACTAGAAGGAAGTGTTACTTATGATGAGGAATTAAGCAATTTTGATGTGTCTGATGCAGTTAATTATGAAGAGTTAACAATGGATGATATTTATACGATTATGGGAAATTTCATGAGCAGTGATTTATATGAAATTTTTAATACGACATCAGACTATGGTACAGATTTAGAGGGTTCTACTGAGGAAAGTGAAGAAGGAAGAGCCAAAGAAGAGGCAGAATTGTGTATTGCTGAAGTAAACACAGAATATTATGAAGAAAAATACGTGAATGAAAATGAAGAGATAGGAGAATTAGATGATTATATTGAAACAAAAATAGCTCTTTCAAGTAAAAAAACAACATCAGGGGATTTTATTGTGACAATCAAAAATAAAAAAGTAGAAGTACTAAAAGATAATCAAGTAATTGCTACTGGAACTTTAGAGGAAGGTTTTATTGATTGGGAGTAATAAAAAATGAATGAAATAACCATTATAGGAGCCGGTCTTGCAGGATGCGAGGCCGCTTTGCAAATTGCCAAAAAAGGTCATAAAGTAAAATTATATGAAATGAAACCACAAAAATTTTCGCCTGCTCATACCAATGCAGATTTAGCAGAGATTGTGTGTAGCAATTCTCTTAAGTCCAATCGTTTGACAAATGCGTGTGGTTTATTAAAAGAGGAGCTCCGAAGATTGGGAAGTGAACTTATTCCGATTGCAGATGCAAATTCGGTTCCAGCGGGGCAAGCGCTGGCAGTTGACAGAGAAAAGTTTTCAAAAGCTGTGACCAAAAAAATTGAAGAAAATCCTAATATTGAGTTAATCCGAGAAGAAGTTACGCAAATTCCAACAAGTGGAAAAGTGATTATTAGCACAGGACCACTTACGTCAGATAGTTTATCTGCTGAAATTAGCAAGTTGCTTGGCGAAAATGAGTTGCATTTTTATGATGCGGCTGCACCAGTTCTGGAGAAAAATTCGATTGATATGGAAATTGCTTTTTGGGGAGACCGTTATGGAAAAGGTGAAGATTCTTATATTAATTTGCCAATGAATGAAGAGGAATATTTGGCGTTTTATGAGGAGCTTATCAAGGCAGAAGTTGTGACATTGCATGATTTTGAGAAAAAAGAGATTTTTGAAGGATGTATGCCAATTGAGATTATGGCAAAAAGAGGAAAAGATACGCTTTTATTTGGACCGCTTAAGCCAGTTGGTTTTATAGATCCGCGAACTGGCAAAAGACCACATGCGATTGTTCAATTGAGGCAGGATAATAAAGAAGGAACGTTGTTCAATTTGGTTGGATTTCAGACCAATTTGAAATTTGGCGAACAAAAACGTGTATTTTCAATGATTCCTGGTTTGAAAAATGCCAATTTTGTAAAATATGGTGTGATGCACCGAAATACATATATTAATTCGCCAAAACTTTTAAGCCATACATATCAATTAAAAATTAATCCAAATGTTTATTTTGCAGGGCAAATCACAGGTGTGGAAGGATATGTGGAATCTATTTCATCTGGATTCGTAGTTGGGATTAATTGTGTATCAGAAAGAGAAATTGTGTTTGATACGAGAACAATGATTGGTGCATTGGCAGATTATATTTCAGCAGAGAATGATAAATTTCAGCCAATGAATGCAAATTATGGAATTTTGCCAAGTTTGAATGAAAAAATTAAAAATAAAATGGAGCGATATGAAAAATTATCCCAAAGAGCTTTGAATTGTTTGATTGTTAACGAGCGGACGCTCATAAAAGGAGGAATGATGGCTTTCATTAATGTGAGTAATTTAAGTTTTGGATATGATGGAGCATTTAATAATGTATTTGAAAATGTGTCGTTTTATCTTGACACAGATTGGAAATTAGGTTTGATTGGCAGAAATGGCAAAGGAAAAACGACTTTTTTGAAATTGCTATTGGGGCAATATGAATTTCAAGGGGCTATTTCAAGAAATATGGAATTTGACTATTTTCCATTTGAAGTGAAAAATAAAGAGAAAATGGCAATTGAGATTGTGAATGAAATAACGCCTAGTGCGCAAGATTGGGAAATCATTAAGGAACTTAATTTGCTTTATGCAAATCCAGAGATTTTGTATCGAAATTTTAGTTCCTTGAGTGGTGGAGAGCAAGTGAAAATTCTTTTAGTTAGCTTGTTTTTGAAAGAGAATCATTTTCTATTGATTGATGAGCCAACTAATCATTTGGATATTGATACGAGAAATCATTTGGTGGAATATTTGAAAAAGAAAAAAGGATTTATTTTAGTTTCTCATGATAGAATTTTTTTAGATGAGGTTGTAGACCATATTATTTCGATTAACAATACGAATATTGAAATTCAGAAAGGAAATTTTTCGTCTTGGCAGGAAAATAAAGATGCACAAGATAATTTTGAATTAATGCAAAATGAAAGCTTAAAAAAGGATATTAATAGGTTGGAAATTGCTTCAAGAAATACAGCTAGTTGGTCAGACAAAGTGGAAAAGTCGAAATATAACACAACCAATTCTGGTTCTAGTATTGATCGAGGATATGTAGGGCATATGTCTGCGAAGATGATGAAGAAGGCAAAAGTGATGGAGAAAAGAATTGAAAAAGCGATTGAAGAAAAATCTAGTTTGCTCAAAAATGTGGATCGAAATGATGCTTTAAAAATAGTTCCGTTGCAGGCAAGGCAAAATGTGTTAGTAGCAGCCAATCATTTTCAGATTAAGTATGATGACAGTCCTATTTTTAAGGAAATATCTTTTGAAATAAAAAACGGGGATAGGGTTGCGATTACTGGAAAAAATGGCATTGGAAAATCGAGTGTTTTGAAATTGATGCTAGGAAATCAGATTGCATATGATGGTAATTTTCAAATGGCAAATCATTTAAAAATATCGTATGTGTCGCAAAATACAGATGGTTTAAATGGAAATTTGAAACAATTTGCAAGACAAAATAAAGTTGATGAGAGTATTTTTAAAGCAATGCTTGCCAAAATGGGAGTTGCGAATATAGAGTTTGAGAAAGATATCAGAGAAATGAGTGAAGGACAAAAGAAAAAAGTCTTACTTGCTAAAAGTATTTCAGAATCAGCAGAATTATATATTTGGGATGAGCCACTCAATTATATTGATATTTTGACAAGAATACAAATAGAAGAGATGATTTTGAAACATCAGCCTACTCTTATTTTTGTAGAACATGATGAAACTTTTGTAAAAAAGGTTGCTAATAAAATGATACATTTAGAGAAGTAAAAACAGGAGAATGTACTCCTGTTTTTATGTTTTTTATAATTGAGTGTTAATTGGAATTGTGATGTAGAAAGTTGTACCTTTGCCAATTTGAGTTTCGTAAGTCAAGTTTCCATTGAAGTGAACTTTTATGTTGGAGTATGACATAAACATACCAAGTCCAGTTCCGTTTTTTCCTTTTGTTGTAATCATTTCTTTGAACAGTTTTTGTTGTGCCATTTCAGAAATTCCTGGTCCATAATCTTTGATGGAAATGATAATGTTTGATGAGCTTTTTTGTGCAAAAAGTTCTATTTTTTTATTGGTAAATTCGTTTCCATAGGCTTCAATGGCGTTTGAAATAATATTATTGATAATTTGTACCAAACTATTAATGTTTCCAGAAAGTAGTTCTGCGTCGCCAACATTATTTTGAATTTCTAAGGTGGCTAGGGCATTTTTGATTTCATGTTTCATTAAAATGTCAACACGTTTGAATAACTCTGTAATAGAAAAATCCATGGATTCACTTTCTGACAAAGTAACAGCCTGACCTTTTACGGTTGTAATGACATCTGACATATAGGAAATGTGTCCTCTCAGTTTTTCAATCCATTGACGCATGTCTGATGCAATTTCGTGCATGTCGTCAGTGGTTACGGAATCATTGTCGAGTGATAAATCAAATTCGTTAATCAAATCAGACAAACCCTCTAATCCACCTGCAACAGAGAAAATAGGAGTTTTTAAATTGTGTGCAATACCACCAATCATTTGTCCAAGAGAAGCAAGACGTTCTTGCTCAATTAGAATATCTTGGTTATTTTTGATCGTTTGGATATCCTGTTTGTGCTGTGTGATGTCCTTGAACAATACCAAAGTTCCTAAGAAATTATTTTTATTGTAAATATTGTTCATTTCAATAGTAAATGTTTTTTCAATTTCAGGAACTTCTTCTTCAAATTGAAAAGTTTCAGTTGAAGTTTGAAGTTTTTTTAATGTTTCTCCAAAAGTATTTTGAATTTTTATATTGTTATCCTCTTGTGATAAATTGAACAGATTTTTGCTTCTTATGTAATCTGCTCTTGTATGAAATGTATGTAAAAATGTTTCATTGAAGTCTGTAATATTGTAGTTCTCATCTAATACAATATAACTATCAGAAATTTGATCAACAATTTTCTGAAGAGCGATAGGAGCAGAAGATATAAATTTAAATTTAAAAATTGCTAAAGCATAAAAGATAGCCATGAAAGCAAAAGCAATAGGAGTAGTATACATAGAGGCAGGTATAATTTTGGCTGTTCCCAAACCATTTGCAAGTAAAGGAATGGCAATTCCTATAACAAGCAAAAGGGATTGTTTTGAAAAGAAGCCAGAATTTTTAATTGAGTATCTAAGTAAATAAATAACACCAAGTAGGTAAAGTCCATAGGTATAAAGAGAGTGAATTGTAAAATATTTGCCATATTGAACAATGTTCATATTAGTAGAATATTGTTCAAATACTAAATGATGATATTCATTGGTTAAAAATAGTAAAGTAGTTATACAAGGAATAACTAAAAATAATAGATGTTTTTTTGTCAAATTTATTTTTGTTTTTGTAAATATTATACATATAGCGAAAAAAGTGACTGGACTAAATACAACTCCTATACCAGAAAATTTTTCAAATGCAAATGGGTTAATAGTTGTATTTTGCAATGAAATTTGTAAAATAGAACCTAATATCCAAATGAATATTAAACTTATAAAGGCAAGAAAAGCATTTTTTAGTTGATTTTTCTTTTTTTGTGTAAAAAAGATAGTAATAAATAGTACCAATAAAAGTATTTCTGAAATAATCATTGCAATAAGTGAATTTAGATTTTCCATTTATTTATCCTCCTTAAAAAAATTTATTTTTTTCATATAATTGATATATTTTTGAACATAGTTTTCATCTAATTTTGGCCATTCAAATCCCAAACGTTGCAAGAAGAATTGTGTTAAATTAGAATTTAAGTCAACATCTTTTTCATAAATTAAATCATAATTTTCATTTAAATCATTAATAATTCCAGATAAATTATTTTGTGCTTCAGGATTGTTTAAGACTTTTTTTATCATGGATTTGAATTTTTTTGCTTCTACAAATTCTAGTCTAATATTTTCAGTATTTAAAATAGCAACAAAGTCTTTTAAATACATGGAATGATTGTTATATAAATGATAAACTGAAAAATCTTTTATGTTATTTTGCAGAATATACACAATTGCTTTAGCACATAAATCGACTGGCGTAAATTCAAGAGGTAAAGCCTGCAAATAGTCTGGTATATTTTTTAAATGGATAAAACTTTTTAGTCTACCAGCAAAGGCATTTTCGTCAGGATTAATTTGAAATGTTCCATCTGAAAAACGGTTTGTAATATTGCCAAGGCGAATGATTTTTGCATTTAATCCATCTACCATATTCGATAAAATAATTCGCTCTGCTTCAAATTTGCTAGAAGTGTAGCTATTATCTAACATTTGACCAATGTATAAATTACTTTCTGAAAATTCGGTACTTTCATATTTTTTAGAAGCAACATAAGTAGCATCCATATTGGAACTTTCTGAAACACTTATGGTTGAAGTATGAAGCAATTTTTTATGGTTATTTCTGCAATATTCGCAAAGTTTTTCCGTCAATTTGATATTAACATTTCTGAACTTTTTGATGTCTCCATAATGTTTAACCATAGCAGCAGAATTGATAACTGTTGAAATCTTTTGTGTGATTTCTTCAAAAGTTTCTGCAGCTAAGCCAAAGTTTTCTTTTGTGATGTCGCCTTTTAAAATGATAATTCTGTCGTCAATAAAGTTATCAAGTTCACTGTCAAAATAGAAATGCAAAGTATCGATTAACCTGTCTCGTGCAGATTTATTATTTTTGTCTCGGATAATGCAGTAGGCTTTTCCCTCATCTTGTTTGATGAAGTTGTACAAAACATGACTTCCTACAAATCCGTTGCTGCCAAGCAGAAGAATATTGTTTTTGTGGTTGTGAGAAATGTTAGCATTTTTTAATGTTTGCAAATTATTTTTGTCTAAAAGTTTATTGATTTTTGTATAATCAAAGTCGTCTAAATGAGAGGTTGATTTTTCTACTTTTGTGTTTTCTGATAAAGCGCGCACAGTTGGATATTTAAATAAATTTGCATAAGGAATATTGATATTGTGTGACAACAAAGCAGTTTTGAATTTGATGGCAATGAGCGAGTCAACACCAACTTCAAAAATATTATCATCAATTCCAATTTGCGTATGCAAAAATTGGTTCCAAGTGTCGCAAAATAAAGCTTGTAAATCATTTTCTGGTGCAATATAAGTCTGTTTTTCAGTTTTTGTAATTTTACGTTTATCTAACTCTCTTTT
>CAMSEX010000044.1 GCA_947057875.1 uncultured Clostridium sp. | reverse complement strand
TCTGCTTTTGCAAGAATTAGTGTGGCAGCATTTGCATCACAATTAGATCCAACGATTGAGGAGATTGCAGATATTAAAACTTCTGTGTCAGAGGCGGTTACCAATGCAATAATACATGGTTATAACAATGCAGAGGGAATTATCAAAATTAAGGCAAAATTGTATGAAGATGAAATTGAAATTGAAATTTCAGATACAGGAAGTGGTATCGAAAATATTGAAGAAGCACGTGAGCCATTATATACGACGAAAGGAAATTTGGAACGTTCTGGAATGGGATTTACCATTATGGAAAATTTTATGGATGAGTTATCTGTAGAATCCATTGTTGGACTTGGTACTAAAATTGTGATGACAAAAAAAATCAAAAAAGCGAAGACTACATAGAAGAAAGCGTAATAAATTTTGCAGATCAAATTTTCTATTAGATGAAGGAGGCTTGAATGTATGATCAAGATAGAGCTCTTATTGTAAATGCGCAAAAGGGAGACGAGGAAAGTTTAACCAAATTGATTGAAGAAAATAATGGGCTAATATGGAGCGTTGTGAGACGATTTTGGTATCGTCAAATTGAGCCAGATGATTTATATCAAATTGCGTGTATTGGTTTTATCAAAGCTGTTAGGCGTTTTGATTTTGATTATAAAGTGGAACTTTCGACTTATGCAGTCAGATATATTTTTGGAGAAATCAAAAAATTTATTCGAGATGATGGCATAATTAAAATCAGTAGGCAGATAAAAGAAGCAGGATTTCGCATCAAAATGGAATCGATTAATCAATATATATATGAAGATAGCGATTGTGAAAAACAGGAGAGAATTACTTTAGAGAAGAATAGTAACGAAGAAGATGTGATTAATAAAGTTTTGATTTCCGATTTGCTAGAGCATTTAAAAATGAGAGATAAAAAAATTATTGAATTGCGTTATTTTAAAGAAAAAACGCAAACAGAAGTAGCTGGAATTTTGGGAATTTCGCAAGTGCAAGTTTCTAGAATTGAAAGGCGATTATTGCGAGAATTGAAACAGGAACTTGTTCGAGGAGAGGCGATTATTTGAAAAAAATTTTATTATATTTTATATTTTTGGTAATTTTGATGATTACAATGCCAATTGTTTTTACTGATAATTTTAATCAAACAGAGCAAACATCTTGCAAGGAGGTGCCAGTGGAATATGAAAAAGCTAATTATGGAGATTTGAGTGTAATTAAATTGTTACATCAAACGACAGGGCAAGTAGAGGAGTTAGAATTTGATACCTATTTATATGGGGTAGTGTCTGCTGAAATGCCAGCAAGTTATGAATTAGAAGCTTTGCGTGCGCAAGCAGTTGTAGCAAGAACATATACAATTTATAAAATTGTAAATGGAAGCAAACATGAAAATGCTGACATTTGTGATAGTTCACTTTGTTGTCAAGCTTGGATTTCTAAGGAAAATCGTTTGGCGCGTTGGGAAGAGGAGAAAAGAGAAGAATATTGGAATAAAATTGTGGATTCAGTGGACTCAACAAGTGGAAGATATGTCACTTATCAAGGTCAGCCAATTAATGCATTTTTTCATAGCAACAGTGGTGGAATGACAGAACTTCCAGTCAATGTTTGGGGAGGAAGTTATCCCTATTTGCAGGTAGTGGCAACTTCTGGAGAAGAAAGCTATCAGTCTTATGCCTCTGAGATAGAAATTTCCAAAGATGAACTAATTCAAAAAATGCTAGAAAAATATCCCAATTTTCAAATCAATTTTGATGAAATCAATTGTATTCAAATTCTAGATTTAACAGAAAGTGGAAGAGTAAAAACGATGAAAATTGGGAATGTGAGTTTGTCTGGCATTGAAGCAAGAACAATTTTTGGGCTA
The DNA here is from genome assembly GCA_947057875.1 of uncultured Clostridium sp. Lineage (GTDB taxonomy): Bacteria > Bacillota > Clostridia > TANB77 > CAG-508 > Scatovivens. Next base: position 8,073 of record CAMSEX010000044.1, on the reverse strand, counting down.
AAATCGGCTAAATTTGAGTTTGAAATCAGTGGAAATATGGTAAAATTTAAAGTGATAGGATATGGTCATGGAGTGGGACTTAGTCAAAATGGAAGTGATGCATTGGCAAAACAAGGAATGACGTACCAAGACATTGTTCGTTACTATTATAAAGATGTGGAAATTAAATAAATCGTTTTACTACAAACGATGGGTTATGAAATAATTGCAACAACAGTCTTGTTTATTTGACTATTTTGTGATATGATACCATAAAGGAAGCGATTTTTAAATGAAGGAAAAAATATTAATCATTGCAAATTGCAAAGCTGGTCGTGGCAAAATGGAAAAATACATCACGAAAATGGTGGAAAATTTACAAAAGTTGTCTTATGAAGTAGATGTGCAATTTACAAGGTTAGAAAATAATGCGACTAATATCATTCAAAATTATGAAAAGCATTTTGACAAATTAATTGTTTGCGGTGGTGATGGAACGTTAAATCAAGTGACACAAGCAATTTGTGACTTAAACAAAAAAGTACTTGTTGGTTATGTGGCATTGGGTACGACAAATGATTTTTCCAAAAGTCTTGGAATAGTGAAAAGAAATTATTTGGATATTTCAGAACATATCAAAACCTATCAAGAAAAAGAAGTAGATGTCGGAAAATTCAATCACTTGTTTTTCAATTATGTGGCGTCTATTGGCGTATTTTCTAAGGCTTCGTATAGTACAAAAACCAAAATGAAAAATAAATTTGGTCGAATGGCGTATTTGTGTTTGGGTGTGAAAGAAATTCTTTTTCCTGAAACATATCACTTGAAACTTTTTGCTAAAAGTAATATAATAGAAGATGATTTTATTTATGGGAGTGTTAGCAATTCAAAATATGTGGGCGGATTTGGAATTTTCAAAAAGGAAAAAATTGATTTAGCAGATGGCGAATTTGAAGTGATTTTTGTCAAAAAGCCAAAAAGTATTTTCCAAACATTGAAATTAGCCATAAAAGTGACAACAGGACATTTGCAAGACAAAAACGTCTATTATTTTAAAACATCTGATTTAAAAATAGAAAGTGAAAAAGAAACGGTGTGGTCAATTGATGGCGAATGCAGTGGAACAGTCAAAAATGTCGAAATTTTAAATTTGCCGAAAAAAATGAATTATCTTATCCCCCAAAAGGAGGAAAAAAATGAATGAAACGAAAATTGTGCCAATTACGCTATTGACAGGCTATTTGGGTGCTGGAAAAACAACACTTATTAACTATATTTTGAACAACCAAGAAGGTTACAAAGTTGCTGTTATTGTAAATGACATCGGGGAAGTAAACATTGATAGCGAGTTGATTGCAAAAGGTGGCATTGTGCAGGAGGAAGATGCTAGCCTTGTGCCACTTCAAAATGGTTGCATTTGTTGCACCTTAAAAGTGGATTTGATGCAACAAATTGTGGACATCATCAAAACAAGAAAGTTTGACTATATTTTGATTGAAGCAAGTGGCGTATGTGAGCCGTTGCCAATAGCGCAAACGATAACTGTGTTGTCAGAACAGACAGAACAATATGGTTTGCCGAAAATTTGTCGTTTAGACAATGTGGTAACAGTGGTTGACGGCTTGCGCCTGCGAGACGAATTTGGTTGTGGTGATAGTTTAGTAAAGGAAGACATTGAAGACGAAGATATTGAGAATTTATTGATTCAACAAATCGAGTTTTGTACGAAAATTGTTCTAAACAAAGTAGATGAATTGTCAGAAGAAGAGCTAAACAAAGTCAAAGCAATTATTCGCAAATTGCAACCAAAAGCAGAAATCATTGAGACTAATTATGGCAAAGTAGAAACTAGCAAAATTTTAAATACCAATGCTTTTGATTTTGAAGAAGCATCAATGTCTGCGGGTTGGATTGAAGAGTTAAACCGTGATGATAATGAAGAAGGGGAGGAAGGCGAAACAGAAGAATACGGAATTGGGACTTTTGTGTATTTTAGAAGAGCGCCTTTTGATAAAGAAAAATTTGATAAATTTGCGGTTAATTTTCCAAGCAGTATCATTCGCTGCAAAGGTGTATTTTGGTTTGCGGATGAGCCAGAAACTTCGTATGTTTTTGAGCAATCTGGAAAGCAAGTCCAAGCCTATGAAGGCGGGCAATGGGTGGCAAGTTTGCCAGAGGAAGAACAAAAAATAATCATTGCACAAAATCCAATCATCAAGCAAGATTGGGACGAAACATATGGAGACCGTTTAATTAAATTAGTTTTTATTGGGCAAAATATGGACAAAGAAAAAATTGTGGCAGAATTAGACAAATGTTAATTTGGGTTGACAAAATGTAAAGTCTAGTTGACAAGATGTAAACTAGACTTTACATTAAAAATAGAAAAAGGCAGGAAATTTTCTTGACTTTAATTTTCATTATATTTTTCTAATTCTTTGATTTTGTCACGCAGTTCGGCTGCTTTTTCAAATTCCATATTTTTTGCGTATTTTAACATTTCGTCTGTTAATTTTGAAATAATATCTTCAATGCTTTCATTTTCATCAATTTCATATTTGCTTTGAATATCTTCTACAATGGTTGCCTTGATAGTGTCACGCACAGATTTGCGAATGGTTTGCGGGGTAATACCGTGAGCATTGTTGTATTCTTCTTGGATTTTACGACGCCTGTTTGTTTCCGTTAAAGCTTTTTCCATACTCTCTGTCAATTCGTCTGCATACATAATGACGCGACCTTCGGTGTTTCTGGCAGCACGTCCAATGGTTTGAATAAGAGCACGCTCAGAACGTAGGAACCCTTCTTTGTCAGCATCTAAAATGGCGACAAGCGAAACTTCGGGAATGTCCAAACCTTCACGCAAAAGATTGATACCAACTAGAACATCAAATTCGCCAATGCGCAAATCGCGAATGATTTCCATACGCTCAAGCGCTTTGGTGTCAGAGTGCATATATTTGACGCGAAGCCCTGCACTGATTAAGTAGGCAGTCAAATCTTCTGCCATTTTTTTGGTTAGAGTGGTAACAAGCGTGCGGTCGCCTTTTTCGAGTTGAGTTTGGATTTGTTCGATTAAATCATCAATTTGATTTTCGGTTGGTTTGACTTCGATTTTTGGGTCTAAAAGCCCAGTTGGACGAATGATTTGCTCGACTACGTTTTCTTTTGAATGCTCATTTTCGTAGTCTGCGGGTGTCGCACTAACGAATACGACTTGATGAATGCGTTCCTCGAATTCGCCAAATTTAAGAGGACGATTGTCAAAAGCCGAAGGAAGCCTGAAACCGTAATTGACAAGGGCTTCTTTGCGGGCATGGTCGCCATTGTGCATGGCGCGAACTTGCGGAATGGTGGCATGAGATTCGTCGATGAATAGCAAGAAATCGTCTGGAAAATAGTCGAACAATGTGTAAGGAGGGCTGCCAGCTTCACGTCCGCTAATGTGCCTTGAGTAGTTTTCGATGCCTTGGCAAAATCCAGTTTCTTTGAGCATTTCCATGTCGAAATTGGTGCGCTCTTCAATTCTTTGTGCTTCAATGAGTTTGTTATTTTCTTTGAAATATTGTACACGTTCTTCGAGCTCGGTTTCAATGGTGGCAAAAGCGTTGTCCAATTTTTCACGACTGGTAACGTAGTGCGAGTTTGGAACAATGAGAACATGCTCGCGCGTGGCAATTGGTTTCCCTGTTAAAGGATTGATTTCTGAGATTTTTTCGATTTCGTCTCCCCAAAATTCGACACGAATTGCACTTTCTTCTTGATTGGCGGGATAGATTTCGAGAATGTCGCCTTTGGCGCGAAAAGTGCCTCGCTTGAAGTCCATTTCGTTTCTGGCATATTGAATGTTGACGAGTTTTTTCATGATTTCGTTACGCGATTTTTTCATGTTGGGACGAAGAGAAACAATCATGTTTTCGTAGTCGATTGGGTCACCTAAACCGTAAATGCAGGAAACTGAGGCAACGATAATGACATCTTTGCTTTCAAAAAGGGAAGCAGTTGCAGAGTGACGCAATTTTTCGATTTCGTCATTGATAGATGAGTCCTTTTCAATATAGGTGTCAGAAGAGGCGATGTAGGCTTCGGGCTGGTAATAGTCGTAGTACGACACAAAATATTCGACGTGATTTTCTGGAAAAAATTCCTTGAATTCGGAATACAGTTGTCCAGCTAAGGTTTTATTGTGGGCTAAAACGAGTGTTGGTTTTTGCACTTTTTCGATGATATTTGCCATAGTAAAGGTTTTTCCGAGAGCCTGTAACACCTAGAAGCGTCTGGAATTTCTTGCCTTCTTGAATGCCATTTGATAAGTATTCGATTGCTTTTGGTTGGTCCCCAGTTGGCTTGTAATCTGAATGTAATTTGAACATATTTCCTCCTTATCTAAAATTTATTTTTATAGTGTTTTCTTAAATAAATCATCATTTTCTCCTACATGCATGTCGATTTCTGGTTGGTCCAATGGAAAGTAACCATTGTTGGCGTAAAAGCGATGTGCTTTTTCTAAAATTTTTCCGCAAGTTAAATATAATGTATGGATATAATTTTTTCTACAAAATTCTTCTAATATTTGATAGAGCATAGAGCCAACTTTTTGATTTTGATATTCTTCTTGTATATAAAATCTACGTAAAATTCCACAATGCTCTCTTTTTTCTAATCCAATAGAACCTATAATAGATTTATTTTTTTGATTGATGGCAAGCCAAAAATTTCCGCCATTCTTGATATAATGTTCTTCAATGTTGGCAACATCTTCTCTTATTTTATAAGGTCTATGAATAAAATGATACATACTTTTATTGATAAAATCATTGATTTCGTTTTGATATTGCTGATTAAACTCGATATATTTAATTTCATTTTCTAAATTCATAAGAGGTCTCCCTTTTAAAATTTATTGATTAACAGTTTCTAAAATATCTAATAATTCTTGATTGCTTGCTGCTGCATGAAATCCGCTTTTATCACAAATTTGTGCTCCTGCCATTTGGCAAAGAAAAAGTCCGAGGGGCATAATCCCAAGGTTTATCATTTCTGTAAACGCTACCATGAATTCTGCCAGAGGCAAGGAATGCAAGCGATACGCAAACAGCTCCAAACTTTCGCATGTGAGTAGAATAGGGTTGCATTTTTTGTATGTAAGATAAATTATTTTTTCCTTCAATGGTGTATAAGGCATTTTCGGTGGAAATATTGGTAACCGAAATTTTGCTATCATTTAAGTAGGCACCTGTCTCGTCAGCCCAGTAAAATTCGTTGATGCGTGGCAGGCTAATCACGCTTGCAATCGTTTTCCCATTTTTGACACAGGCAATTTGAATCCCCCAAAGTGGCAAACCATTGGCAAAATTGATGGTTCCGTCGATGGGGTCAATAATAAAACAATTTTCAGTGATTTCGTTTTCGTGGTTAAATTCTTCACTCACAATAGCAAAATCAGGATAATTGTGTTTGATTTCTTGAATGAGAAATTGCTCGATTTCTAAATCTAAGCTGGTTACTAAATCGGTTTCATTTCCTTTTTGGTTGACAATAAAATCTTTTTTTGAAATTTCAATTGCTTGTTTTACGATATTTTTTAAAAAATCTATTTCTTTCATAATTAGTATCCTTTCTAAATTTTATTATATCATATTGTGGGTCAATGAACAAGATAAATCAGAAAAAATTGGAAAAATAATTGACTTATTTTACATAATATGGTATAATGGGAATGTATTTTTTCAAAGGACAAAATGCAATCTCAAGCATTAAAAAATCTAGAAAATTCAAATGTACATTTTTTCAGAAAAAAATCAAAAAAGTTACCAAAGAAATGAAATTAAGAATATTGTAAAAAGGGAGGAAACATGGAAAAGGTATTAAAAAATAATACTGGTGTTACTTTGGTAGGATTGATGCTAAACGTTTTTTTGATAATGTTTGCAATCGGATTGTCAATGAGTACAGGGCTTTGGCAACAAATTATGGGAGCGGCAGATTTGGTCAGTTTTGCACAAGTACAAGAGGAAATTGAGATGGAAATTGTATGCTTGGAAATGGATTATTTTTTGGATTATGAGGAAAACAGAGGGAATTTTAAGGCTCCTTTGGAATATGTTAGAAATGAGCTTAAAAAACGGAATTGTGACATCAACTGGAGCAACGCTTTCTGCTGATGAAACAGGAAATTTGATGTATCAAAATAAAGAAGGATTTGTGGCATATGCGCATTTGGACGAAGTTGGGAATATCACGTTTCAAGGGGAAGAAGAAAGTGACAAAGCAAGAGAAGAATTGCTGACTGCTATGATGCAATAAAAATGCGAAAAAACAATCCAGCGGTTTGCTGGATTGTTTGATTAGTCGTCAATTTGAATGTATTTTTTTTCTGGAATTTTCTTAGTTTCATCTTTTTTGGGAACCGCAATTTGCAAAGTTCCATTTTTGAAAGAAGCTTTAATATCTTCTGTTTGTATTTCTTCTCCGACATAAAAACTACGAGAGCAAGAACCTAAATATCGTTCTTTTCTGACAAATTTTCCAGCTTCGCGTTCTTCTTTATTAGAATTAATAGTGGCGTGAACAGTTAAGTAGCCATCTTCGATTTCTAGTTTAATATTTTCTTTGGCATAACCAGGTAAATCAATGTCAATTAAATATTCGTTGTTTTTTTCTTGAATGTCGGTTCTCATGATTTTGCTGTCATCTCCTCTGAAAAATGGATCATTAAATAAATCTCCAAATAAGTCAAAGTTGTTTTTTCTTGGTATCATCATCATAACACATCATCCTTTCTTTTATAAAATTATTTTTTCCTAATATTAAGTATATTATACCACTATTTTTAGCACTGTCAATAGGAGAGTGCTAATTTCCAAAAATTTTTATGATTTGTGAATTGACAAATAGGAAGAAAAGTTATACTATTGTAAGGTAGTAATTGGTTTGAAGCTCATAATATATAAGGAGGTTTTATATGCTGTTTACGAAAAGAAATCCTGAGCCAGTTTTGAAGATTGATAAAAAGCCACCTGTGATACGGGAACCCTATCAGCCAGTTAGCAAACCATTTCACGAACACGAGAGGTTTGGAAAACTAATAGCTGGCTATTCTCCAGGTTCAAAAAATTCTTATGCTCGTGAATTAATAAGAAGATTTCCTCTAAAAGATGAGTAATACACAACAAAATTTTGTGAAAATAAAAAACTGCTAAAGACGGAATTGTTTTTGGTAGTTTTTTATTCTTGACGAAAGATCATAAATTGGTTATAATTTTAGAAAGAAAATAGTGGTGGAGAAAAAAATGGGGATATCGATTGAAGAGTATAGAAGTTTGGTTTTAAAAGAAGCTGGAGGCAAACTAAAAAATATTCAAAGACAATTACAAGGGAAAATTAATCATGGTTTGGGGCAGAGTTTTGAGGAACAAATCGAAACAATTTGTGAGGTTTACAAGCTAAATCAGGTGGCAATGATTGAAAAAACGCCAGAACCAATGAAAATTTTAAAACATATCGAAAATGGGCATTTTGAGACAGTTTTTACGAAATCAGCACAACCAGATTTTAAAGGAACCATAAAAGGTGGTAGAACGGTTGTGTTTGATGCGAAATTTACGGAAAAAGACAGAATTACGTATCAGGCACTAAGCGATTTTCAGCGTGAGGCTTTGCTAGGTTATAGCAGGCTGGGGGCGATTTCATTTGTGCTAGTCGGTTTTATGGACAATCGTATTTATAGGGTGCCAATTGACGAGTGGGCAACGATGAAGGAACATTTTGGCAGAAAATATATCAAACAGGAAGAGCTAGAAGAAATGAATTTTCGAGCGCTTTCTGGAAAAAATGGTGTGATAGATTTTTTAGAAATTTTGTAAAATGACTTGATTTTTAAAACATAAAATGATAGAATATAAATGTTGATAACAAGAGAGACAAAAACAGATTAAAAAAAAACGTTATTTTAATCTGTTTTTTCATTTTTGCAAGGAGGAAGTTATGGGAACAAAGTACATTTTTATTACAGGTGGAGTGGTGTCAGGTTTGGGCAAAGGAATTACGAGATCGGAAGAGCACACGTCTGAACTCCAGTCACCTCTCGTCATC
>CAMSEX010000043.1 GCA_947057875.1 uncultured Clostridium sp. | reverse complement strand
TACACTATAACCTACACTCTTTCCCTACACGACGCTCTTCCGATCTATTTTCACCAAATGAAGTCGTAGTGCCACTATATTCATGATAATGATTTGCTCCTGGCCAATTTGAAGAATTCTCCTTATAATAATCTAACTTTGAGGCATTGACAATATAACCAAAAATCCACTGTCCTCCTTGAATAATTGTTCCTGTACCAGTTGCATCAGCTAAAATTGGACTCAATGTGCCAAAAGCCTTTCCAATTCCTGTTTTTCCACTATAATCATGTGAATGACTTGGCATTTCAGTCACACTTAAAGTATGATTGCTCTCCCCTCCAGTTTCCCCCGCATTGAAATTTTGGTCCGAATTTCCTACTCCAACCAAAGTTCTACCTAATGCATAACTTTCCCAAGTGCCACCAAGTTTGTTTGATACATCGCTTGCGGTTGCTAGATTTGTTGATAGGTAAATGCTTCCTACAGGATAAATGTCGTCAATTGTTTTGGTAACACTTTTCAGTTTATTAACTTCTGTTTCTAGAGTTTGCATTTTTGCAAGCAACTTTCTAACTTCCCCATTATCAAGCGCTCCATTGCCATTCTCATCTGGAATAAGGATGTCGCTATTATTTGAGTAAATTTCTTTCAGACTAATATTTCCATTTTCGGTTATAATAGTATCGCCATCTTCCTGTAGCTTACCATATTTTTCAATAATTTCTGTTAAAGTTTTTTGATCAATTTCTAGTTTTCCATTTGAAATTACATCCATTTGAGCAGCAGCCAAATCCAATTGCAATTGTTCTTTTTGTGTTGCTAATTTAGAAACTTCAACAGCCTTTGTTGCCTTTCCTAAAATTCCGTTGCTACCTGCTACTAAATTAATTGACACACCTGCTAGAATTAGTAGCACAATGATGGTTATAACAAGTGCTACCAACGTTATTCCATAAGTGCTTTTTCTTGTGTTTTTGTTTTGTTTTTTCATTCGATTTTCCTCCTTATTTTTAATAATAAATAAATTATAAAACATATTGTTTTAAAAGTCAATATAACATTTTGTTTTAATTTATAATTTTTATGAGAAAGGTGGAAAATATGAAAACTCGTATTAGAAATTTAAGAGAAGACAATGATTTAACGCAAACACAAATGAGTAAAATTCTTAATATTACTCAAGTTGCGTACTCTTATTATGAAATTGATAAAAGAAGCATTCCTCTGGAATTGCTGACAAAACTGGCTGATTTTTACAATACAAGTGTGGATTATCTTTTATATAGAACGGATGAAATGGCTCCTTATCCAAAATCTCAAAATAAAAATTAATGACATACTTGACAAATGTAAAATATTGTGATATAGATAAAATATCTTTTATGAAAATAATTATTTCAAGGTAAATTCTACCAAATTTTCACAGAGATTTAACATAAATGAAAGGAGGAAAAATGAGCAAAAAATTAAATAAAATAATGACGATTACTATGGCTTTTTTGCTTTTAAATAGCTCTGTTTTCGTTTATTCACAATACCAAATAAATTTTCAAGGACGTGGAAATTTGCAAGTGGCGCAAGCCAAAATTCGTCTTATTTCAAATTCTACCTATCTTGAAGTATTGGATAAAAATACGTATTTTGAGGAATTTCGAGTTGTCAATTATGATGAGAATGAGCAAGTTACTAGTGTTCCTATTGCTTATAAAATCATTGTAAAAACGAATGATAGCGATGCGCCGCTTAATTTTGAGTTATGTCAGCTACAAGCAGATGGTACTAAAATAAAAACGGATTTAGCAAATGAATTTGTTTTGCAAGCAGGTCAGAAACAAGAAAATTTGTATCAATTAGCAATTTCTTATGATTTTTCAGATAAGCCACTGAATGATGATACAGAAGTTTTTGTGGAATTAGAAGCATGGCAAATATAAAGGAGGAAAAATGAAAAAAATTTATTTATTATTAATTATATCGCTTTTAATTTGGGGTGGTACGACTAATTCGTATGCAAAATATACGCTAAATTGTACTGCGAAGGTTTTACATATCGAATATTTTGATGAAAATCCTTCAGAGACTAAGCCAGCTACGCTTTCTGGTAAAATTTTAACAGAAAATTTGCAAGGGCATTATTCTTTAGTTACTCTTTATAAAAACTCTGATATTAATCATGAGCAGCCTATTTTGCAAATAGAAACTAATCAGGATGGAACTTTTTGCTTTGAAAATGTAGAAAAAGGAGTGTATGATATTGTTGTTTCTAAGGAAATATACTTGAATTATACAGTGCTTGCTATTAAGCTGCGTCCAGGTAGAAATGTTGTTTTGGATGATTATTTATTGATTGCAGGGGATTTTGAGGCGCCTTTTGGTAATATTACTATTTATGATTGGAATGCGATTCTTAGAAATAGATATAAGCCGCTTACTGAAGCCAATAAATTATTTGATATTAATTGTGATGGACTTATTGATAAGCTGGATAGCGATATTGTATATAAAAATTATTTGAAAAGTGAAGAAATTGTTGAGTGGCAAAAATAAAATATGATACTTAAGTTGGATTATAAATTACGCTTGAGTTAGACTAACAAGACTATATTTTACAATAGTTTTGTGGTATAATTAAGCGTAGTTTATAATTCTTGTTTTACATAGGAGAAAAAATGATAAGTAGAAAATATAATGGAAAGTCAAATGTGATTGGGGACACGCTAAGGAATTTAAGAAAATCAAAAAAGCTGTCTCGAGCAGGTTTATCAAACAAATTAATGCTCCTTGGAATTGATATTAATTCTGATGGTATTTATAAAATAGAAAAAGGCAGACGAATTTTGAAAGATTTTGAATTAACTGCTATTGCAATGGTTTTAGAAGTCTCTGAAGCAGAATTATTGTCATCATTTCGCAAAGAACTTAAAAGTGTAATTTAATTTTCACAGAATTCCTGTTTTTAAAGCTAAAATTGAAAATAAAACACATAAGAAATCTGCGATTAGTCCAATTATAATAACTGGTTTGATATTTTTATTTTTTAATTGTGAAGTGTACAAAGCAATAACATAAAGGGTTGTTTCTGTAGAACCCATAATGCAAGAAGTAAGCAAACCGATATCGGTATCAACTCCGTAATTTTTCATAATTTCAATTCCCATAGCGGTTGCTGTGCTACCTGAAATTGGTCGTAAAAAAATTAACGGAAATATTTCTTTATATAAAAAAATATTTTTTAAAATAAAATATAATTTTTCGACTAAAAAGTCAATTATTCCAGAAGATTTTAGCATACCAACTGCAACAAATAATCCAAGCCAAGTTGGAAATAAACTGATTACTAATTTTTCGCCTTCTATAACACCTTGCATGAAAATTTCAAACACATTTTTCTTTTCCAAAATTCCATATAAAATAATAAATCCTATTATAAATATAATGGCAGAGTTACTAAAAAAGTCAATAAATTTCATTTAATTCTCCTTAATTTTAAATAAAATTTTGTTATAAAAATAATAGAAATAAATGTTAAAATGCTTGAAAACCAAACTGCCAAAATAATGCCACTGGGGTTATTTGAATTTAAACTATTTCGGATTGAAATTACATTTGTTGGAAGAATTTGAAGGGACGCAGTATTGATTGCTAAAAAAATAATTATTTCATCAGATAATTGGTTTTGATGAGGATTTATTTTTTCTAATTCATCTATTGCCTTTAATCCTGAAGGTGTTGCGGCATTCCCAATTCCCAACATATTGGTTACTAGATTAACACTAATATGCTCATAAGCTGGGGTTGTTGCATCTAGATTTTTAAATATTTTTTGATTAAGTGGCGAAATTATTTTTTTTAATTTTTGTTGCAAACTTGTTTGAGAAATAATTTTTATTATACCACACCAAAAACACATACTTCCAAATAAATTTATAACCATTTGAGTAGTATCATTTATAGAAGAAAATATGCTTTGGTTTACAGCTTCTAAATTTCCATTAATGATTGAAAAAATAATAGAAATTATAATGAAAAAACACCAAATTTTATTAATCAATTTTTTCACCTCATTTTATTATATAAGTTAGAAAAAATAATATGACTTTTTGTAGAAAAAATAGATTTTTTTGCAAAAATGTATTTACAATTTTTTCTTTTTATTTTATAATAATTGTATGATTTTAATTTTACAAATATAGGAGGTATCATTATGACATTAAAAGAAAAATTAGATGCACGTGTATTGAAATTGCAAGAGAAACAAATGATTGATGGGGCAAAGAATTTTTGGATTGAACTTAAAAATTTATTTTTAAATACATCAACAGATTTGTTGGCAGAAAATGAAGGATATACTATAGAGATTATCATAAAAAAAGATAGCAATGGACAAGTTTTATATCAATTACCAGACACTGAAAATTATTATGAATTTAAAACAAGATGTTCTGCGCAATCGGTAAAATTTGCTGCTGACAATTTTGCAAAAACAGAAGGTATTACAGCTAAATTTGAAAAGAAAAACTATTATTCTTTTAAATTCACATATAAATTATAGAAAATTTTAAAGGCGAAGATATTTTTGCAAATATTTTCGCCTTAATTTTTATTTTTTAAAAAATATTGATAAATTTCATTTTTATTTGTATTTCTGTTTTTTGCAATTTGTTTAATAATTTCTTTTTTTGACATTTTTTTATTTTCATAAAATTCATACTGTTGTTCTAAACTTAATTGATTTAAATTTTCTAATTCTAGTGATTTTTTTGAGATTTTACTGCCTTCTAAAATTAATACAAATTCTCCTTTTATTTCTTTTATTTTTTCTAAAATGCTAGAAATTTTTCCGCGCATAAATTCTTCATGAATTTTTGTAAGTTCTCTTGCCAAAACAATATTTCTATCTCCTAGAATTTCTAACATATCTAGAAGTGTTGTTTCTAATTTGTGAGGTGCCTCATAAAAAATTAATGTTCGGGTGTCATATTTAATTTCTTCTAATTTATTTTTTCGTTCTTTTTTTTGTGCAGATAAAAATCCAATAAATTCAAATTCTTTGGTATTCATTCCAGAAGCAATTAAACTGTTAATGAGAGCACATGCTCCAGGAATTGGGATTACTGAAACTCCTTCGTTAATTGCAATTTTTACGATTTGTTCTCCGGGATCAGAAATACCAGGAGTTCCAGCATCTGAGACAAGAGCAATATTTTTTCCAGTTTTCAATTTATCCACAAGTTGTTGACTTCTTGAAAGTTCATTTTGCTTATAATAACTAATTAGGGGTTTTGTGATTTCAAAATGATTTAATAACTTCAAGGTATGTCTTGTATCTTCTGCTGCAATTAAATCGACGGATTTTAGTATTTTTAAAGCACGAAGAGTAATATCTTCTAAATTTCCAATAGGGGTTGCTACGAGGTATAATTTTCCAAACATGATTTTTTCCTTCTTAATTATTTAACATTTCTAAAATGTCATTTTTAGGCAAAACACCGATTGCGCGATTGATTTCTTTTCCATTTTTAATTACAATTAATGTTGGTATAGACATAACTTGATATTGAACCGCTAAATCTTGATTAGCATCAATATTAATTCTACAAACTTTTATGTCGTTATTTTCATTTGCGATTTCGTCAATAATTGGGGATAACATTTTGCAAGGACCACACCAATCTGCATAAAAATCTACAAGAACGATTTTATCGCTTTTCAAAATTTCTTCTTCAAATTGATTACTCATAATTTCTAAAACTTTCATATTTTCCTCCTTTATATTATTAGGTTTTGTTTGGTAATTTAAAAAATATTGAATTCCAAACAAAATTCCTATAAAAACAATGCAAAAAATAATAATTAAAATTTTATTTTTCAAAATTCTTCTCCTTTAAAAGAAAATCATATAAATTCCCATAATAATTAAAATAATTCCTGATATTTTTCTGACTATATTAAAATTCTTTTTTATGATATCAAAAAATCCTTTTAATTTGTCAATTAAAATTGCTGATATAATAAATGGTATTCCTAGTCCGATTGAGTAAATTAACATTAATAAAATTCCTTTAAAAAATTCTTGTTGTTTTGCTACTAATAATAAAGCTGAACTTAAAAAGGTTCCAATACAAGGTGTCCAAGTAATTGAGAATAATATTCCAAAAAGTATAGATTTAGCAAAGTTCAAATTTTGAACATTTATTTTGAAAGTGTTTATTTTATTGACAAATTTGAATTTTAATAGTTCCATATAATTTAATCCCAAAAATATCATGATGATTCCAAAACCCCATTTTATATATTGCATGGTATTGTTAATTAATTTACCGAAACCACTTGCAAATATGGCAAGTAATATGAAAATAATTGTAAATCCAAGGACAAAGCCAATTGCATTTTGTAAAGTTTTTGAAGTTTGTTTTTCGTCTTCTCCTGCAAAGTAAGCAAGATAAATTGGTACCATTGGTAGCAAACAGGGCGATATAAAACTAGCAATTCCTTCTAAAAATGTAAATACATATTCCATTTTAAATTTCCTCTTTATTATTTTTCCGAAAATATAAATTTACATACCTATCATATCATATAAATCACAAAATTTCTAGTGTTTTTTGTTAAAAAATAAAAAATGATTGACATTTTATGTAAATAGTGATAAAATATTATTATCAAAAATTTGGAGGTGAGTTATGCCATACAATGTATTATATCGGAAATTAATAGAAACTTTAAAGAGGTTTAACCTTTCCGAAGATGACATTTTTTATTCTGACTATGTGGCAGAAAAAAATATGTTCTGTCTTAGTATGCAAAACAGGATATATTTGCCAGAATGGCGAATTCTGCACGAATTTTGGTGTAATACTGGATTTAATTTAGAATTTGTGCATTAATGAATTAGCTCATTTGCTAAAGAAAAACCCCTGCTATTGCTCATTTGTAAAAGCAAGGGTTTTTTCTAATGTATACGGTTTCTAACATTCAACAATTTTGCTATTCCTTTTTCAAAAACAGTAGTGCGTCCATATTCTTGATTTACATCCTGATAATATTTAAAAATTTTTTCACGTCTTTCTTCTGGTAAAGGTACAATTTTCTTTTCTGTAAGAAATTCTTCATAAAATTCTGGTAACGGACCCAATTTAATCAAAGGATTACTTTCTAAAGGGTCTATCTCCACTAAATTAGGATTCAAATCTTCTAACCCAACCCAAAAAATTCTTCTTTCTGGATAAGTTTTAGCAGTTTCAGAACCAGCTTTATATTCCATTACATTTCTTAATTCGGGAAAATTTTTTATTCTTTCAAATATAAAAATTTCTTGATTTTGATAATCTTTGACGATTTGTTTTTCTTCAATTCCATCATTATTATAAAAGCTCAATATTTCCCAAGATGTATTTTGTCTAAGCAATTCTTTCACTTGTCTTTGAATTTGCCCTTCCTCACAGGAATATTGAACAAATTGAATGCCTTTTTCTAAAGTGTTTGGGTAATAATTATCTTGTTTATCTAATATGTACCTTACTTCTCCATTTTTACCAATATGAATTTGATTTTGCATCCATGTCTTTGCTTCTTCTGAATTGAATGGTATTTTTTGACGTTTTAACACAACACTAATGTACCAGATAATAGATTGAAATCTGGGATTATTCTTCAAAGTAGGATTAATTGGCAAACTATTCAAATATTCTTCTACAAAATGATTGCTTCGTAAAAAGTAAACTTTATTTTCCTCATTATAATTAAAATTCATTCTTCCTCCTTTTAATTATATTATAGCATAATTTACATAATTTGTCAAATTTCTCCTTCTTAAAAGAATAAAAAAATCCCCATAAAATTTGAGGATTTTTTGTGTTGATTTTTTCTATTTTTCAGCTAATTTTAACATATCTTTTTTCAATTTTTTCAATTGATTATCGGCATCTTCCATAGATTTGCCTTTTACGCCCATGTAAAACTTGATTTTTGGCTCTGTTCCAGAAGGTCTCACACAACACCAAACATCATTTTCCATCGCATAATACAAAACATTTGACATTGGAAGCGTTGATTTTGTTTCTTTGCCAGTCTTCGTATCTTTTATCACACCAGACTTGTAATCTCTTACTTCAAGCACTTTGTAGCCACCAAGCGTTTTTGGCGGATTATGACGAATTGCCTCCATAATTTCTTTGATTTTAACTGCTCCATCAGCGCCTTTAAGCGTAATTGGAACTGTCTCTTCTCTGTAATATCCGTACTTTTTATAAATATTTAACATTTGGTCCCACAATGTTAAACCTTGTTTTTTATAAAAAGCAGCAGCTTCGCAAAGCATCATAACTGCTGTAATTCCGTCTTTGTCACGTGCATGTGTTCCCACCAAGCAACCATAACTTTCTTCAAAACCAAACACATAATTGTAATTTCCAGTTGTCTCAAAATTGCGAATTTGCTCACCGATAAACTTAAATCCAGTAAATGTCTCTACAAAATGCATATCGTATTCTTTCGCAATCGCGCCCGCCAAATTAGAAGACACTATTGTTGAAACAAAAGCAGGATTTTCAGGCATTAGGGCCTTTTCTTTTCTTTGTGATAATACATATTCTGCAATCAAAAGTGCAGACATATTTCCTGTAAATGGCACATATTCGCCTGTTTTTGTATCTTTTGAAAACACGCCCAAACGGTCTGCATCAGGGTCGGTTGCAAGCACAACATCGGCATTTACCTTTTTTGCCAATTTTAACGCCAAATCAAATGCTTTCACATCTTCTGGATTTGGATATTCCACAGTTGGGAAATTTCCATTAGGCAATTCTTGTTCAGGCACAACATAAACATTTGCAAAACCTAATTCCGACAAAACCCTTTGTACAGGCTTGTTTCCAGTTCCATGCAATGGTGTGTAAACAATATTCAAATCTTTTTGCACTTCGTGAATGATTTCAGGATTTAACACTTGTTTTTTTATTGCATCGATATATAATTTATCAAGAGCACTTCCCACAATGTTGTATAATCCAGTATTTTGAGCATCTGTATAGCTCATACGTTTTACCAAAGAGTAATCACTCACATTGTTCACTTCTTCGATAATTTCCCTATCTTTTGGTGCCACAATTTGTGCTCCGTCATCCCAATAAACTTTGTAACCATTGTATTCTGGCGGATTATGACTGGCGGTAATCATGACGCCCGCAATACAGCCAAGTTCTCTTACCGCAAAAGACAACTCTGGTACAGGACGAATGTCATCAAAAATGTAAGTTTTAATGCCGTTTGCGTTCATGCAAAGTGCTGTTTCAATTGCGAATTCGCGAGACATTCTGCGTGAATCATATGAAATCGCAACTCCCTTATTTTCGCCACCTTCGCGCAAAATAAAGTTTGCCAAACCTTGCGTTGCCTTTGTCACTGTGTACACATTCATGCGGTTGGTTCCGTTTCCAATAACGCCACGCAAACCAGCTGTTCCAAACTCTAAATCCTTATAAAAACGGTCTTTAATTTCCTCTTCATCACCAGCTAGAAGCAATAATTCTTGACGTGTTTCTTCGTCGAAAACAGGATTTGTGCACCACTGGCTGTATTTTTTCATATAATTCAATTTCGTAAAAAAATCGGTATACAATTTTCTTGCTGTTTCAGGACTATCAACCCCCTCTGCATTCTTAATTGGTGCAAATTCCTCTTCCCTTTTCACACGCAAAGTTAGCACTTTATCTAACATTTCAAAGGCGTCAAAAATAAACATTTCAAATTTGTACGCATTTGGTTTATCAGCTACAATTAATTTACCATTTTGGTCAATGTAATTTGCCTTTTTCACAGCTGTATGATAAGGAAGTTCCAAATTCATTACTTTTTCCAAGGCTTTGACATTAAATAATTGCATAATCACGTTAGAATCACCATAAACAAGAGACCCATAATCATCCCTCATATTGGCCATTTCATCCGAAATTTCAGTATATTCAATTACGCCAACTTTGCCATTTTTCTTACAAATAAGATCGGAAGAGCGTCGTGTAGGGAAAGAGTGTAGGTTATAGTGT
>CAMSEX010000042.1 GCA_947057875.1 uncultured Clostridium sp. | reverse complement strand
TACACTATAACCTACACTCTTTCCCTACACGACGCTCTTCCGATCTGGTTCTTGTGTTGGTCAAAAGGGAATTCGTATTCAAAATATTATTAGTGAGTTAAATGGCGAAAAAATTGATGTGATTGAATGGAATGAAGATCCTTCAATTTTTATTGCAGCAGCTCTTCTTCCAGCACAAGTCATGGCAGTGGATGTAAGAGAAGAAGAAAAATTTGCCCAAGTGGTTGTACCAAATGACCAACTTTCACTAGCTATTGGTAAAGCGGGACAAAATGCAAGATTAGCGGCAAAATTGACAAATTGGAAAATAGATATCAAATCTGAAACACAGATGAGAGAAATTTTGATGAACAAAATGGAAGAAACAGGTGATGGAGAAAGTGAGTAAAAAGAAACCAGCTAGAACGTGCATGGGATGCAATGAAACAAAGGAAAAAAGTGAACTTTTTAGAATTGTTAAATCAAAAGAGGGTATCATAGAAATAGATTTAACTGGAAAAAAAGAGGGTAGAGGTGCATATATATGTAAGAATGAGAAATGTTTGGATAAGGTAATCAAGTCGAAACGTTTAGCACGTGTGTTAAAACAAGAGATTAGTCAGGAGATATATGAAAATTTGAGAGGTGTCATGGTTGATAAATAAAATTTATGGTTTGATGGGGCTTTGTGCGAGAAGTCGGAAAAGTCGTTTCTGGAATGGATGCTGTATGTGATGAGCTGAGTAGAAATAAAGTGAAATTGCTGATTGTGGCAAAAGATGCGTCACAAAAAACAATTGATAATATAAAGTTTTTAGCACAGAGAAAAAAAGTGCCAGTGATTGTAATTGGAACGATTGCAGAGAATAGCAGAGCGATTGGAAGGCTCAATCGAGCGGTTATTGGTGTAAAGGATAAAAATATAACAGAGGGAATCAAGAAAATTTGTGGAGGTGAAGCTTTTGGGGAAAATGAAAGTTTATGAATTGGCAAAAGAATTGGATATGGAAAGCAAGAAATTAGTGGAGATTGCGACCAAACAGGGAATTGTTGTAAAAAGCCATTTGAGTACGATTTCGGAAGAAGATTGTAATGTTTTGAGAAAAGTGGTAAAAGGGGAGAATACGAAAAAGTTGGAGAAAACGAGTAAAGAGAATAAAAAAGAAAAACCAAAAAAAGAAACAGGAGCACCAGTGATTATTAGAAGAGAAATTATTATTAATGAAGATGAGCAGAAAAATAAGGAATTAGAAAAAAAGAAAAAAGAAGAACAGGCGCGAAAAAACGATGTTGGGTTTGTGGGACAAAATCGAAATAAAGATTATAATATTGTGTATCGAAATAAGCCGACAAAACCGCTAACAATGAATGAGCTATTTGGAATTGGTAAGAAAGAGGAAAAAGTGGAAGAGCCAGTAGAGCCACAAGTACAAAAACAGAAAGAGGAAGTTGTAAAAGAAGTGAAAGAACAAGTAGTCGTTGAGTCTGAGGAAAAGAAAATGCCAGAAAATCAAACAGTAGAAAGAAAAGTGCCAGAGCGTAATTATTCTAATAATCGAAACGGAAATTATAATAATAATTATAATCGTAATCAGAATAACTATAATCGAAATGGGGAAAACCGTAGTAATTATAATAACCGAAATAACAATTATAATCGCAGTAGCGATAATCGTAATAATTACAATAACCGAAATGCAAATAATGGAAATTACAATAATCGAAACAATAATTTTGGTCGCAGTGGCGACAACCGAAATAATTATAATAACAATTACAATAATGGAAATAATAATCCAAGACGCGATAACCGAAATGGTTTCCAAAAGCGCCCAAGTCAAGGAATGGATGACAGAAGAATTGATAAGAAAATCAAAAATATTATGGAAATGGATATTCCAGAAAAAGAAAATGTAAGAGATTATAACAATAATAACAATAAGAATCGAGACAGAATGAAGCAAAACCAAAAAATGAATGAGCAAAGACAGCCTAAAAAAGGTCGTAAAAACGAAGAAAATGATTTCAATTCAGGCAAATTGAACAATTTGAAAAAACAAAGTGGACTTTCTAATATGTTTGATGCAGGTGAAATGCTTGACTATTATGATTTGAGTACAGAAAGAGGAAAACGTGGCAAAAAGAAAAATGGAAAACAAGAAAATCGAAATAAGCAAAAAATATTTAAATTAACGGAAATTACAATTCCAGAAAATATTACAGTAAAAGATTTAGCGATTGAAATGAAAATCACAAGTGGCGAAGTCATTAAGAAATTACTTGCTTTAGGTGTTATGGCAACTATTAATGACCATATTGATTTTGATACAGCATATTTGATTGCAGAAGAGTTTGGCATTAATGCAGTTAAGAAAAATGTGGTAACAGATGAAGATATTTTGATTGATGAAACAGAGGATGCAGCAGAAGAATTGAAACCGCGCCCACCAGTGATTGTTGTTATGGGGCATGTTGACCATGGTAAAACTTCACTATTAGATGCTATCCGTAAAACTAATGTGATTGAGGGAGAATCAGGTGGAATTACACAACATATTGGTGCTTATCAGGTTGAAATAAATGGTAGACAAATTACTTTCTTGGATACGCCAGGTCATGAAGCATTTACATCAATGCGTGCCAGAGGTGCGATGATTACAGATATTGCGATTTTGGTTGTTGCAGCCAATGATGGTGTGATGCCACAAACCATTGAAGCAATCAATCATGCCAAAGCTGCTGAAATACCAATTATTGTAGCTGTGAACAAAATTGATTTACCAGATGCCAATATTGATAAGGTAAAACAGGAATTAATGCAATACGAATTAGTTTCAGAAGAATGGGGAGGAGATACTATTTTCGTTCCGATTTCTGCAAAGCAAAATATGGGAATTGATAATTTGCTTGAAATGGTGTTGCTAGAAGCTGATGTGTTAGAGTTAAAAGCAAATCCAACCAAACAAGCCAAAGGAACGATTATTGAAGCAAAATTGGATAAAGCACGTGGACCAGTTGCGACAATGCTTGTACAAAGAGGTCAGTTGGATGTAGGAGATACAATTATTGTTGGCTCAAGCATTGGTAGAATTCGTACTATGAAAAATGCCAAAGGCAAAAGTGTCAAATTTGCAGGACCTTCTACACCAGTGGAAATTACAGGTTTGCATTCTGTTCCAGAAACAGGCGACACGTTCTACGAAGTAAAAGATGAGAAAACAGCAAAACATTTGATTGAAAAGAGAAAATATGAAGAAAGACAAAAATCAATAGCCAATAAAGCAGTTGTCACTTTGGATGATTTGTTTAACAAGATTGAAAGTGAAAATTTGAAACAATTGAACTTGATTGTAAAAGCAGATGTGCAAGGTTCTGTGGAAGCTTTGAAACAATCCTTGGAAAAATTGTCAAATGAAGAAGTAAAAGTGAAAGTTATTCACTCAAGTGTTGGTGGCGTAACTGAAACAGATGTTACTTTGGCACAAGTTTCTAATGCCATTATTATTGCTTTTAATGTGCGACCAGAGCCAATTGCCAAAAGTGTGGCAGATAAAGAAGAAGTTGAAATTAAGACATATTCTGTGATTTATGATGCAATCAATGATGTTGAAGCTGCGATGAAAGGCTTGCTTGACCCAATTTACAAAGAAGTTGTGATAGGAAATGCAGAAATCAGACAAATTTTCAAAGTGTCAAGTGTAGGAACTATTGCTGGATGTTATGTGCTTTCTGGAAAAGTAAGCAGAAATGCTGGTATTCGAGTAATACGAAACAATATTGTCATTCATGATGGAAAATTGATTTCTTTGAAGCGTTTTAAAGATGATGCTAAAGAAGTTGACAAAGGCTATGAATGTGGTTTGCAAATTGAAAATTACAATGATTTGTTAGAAGGAGACCAATTAGAGGTTTACGTAATGGAAGAAGTAAAGAGATAAAAGGAGAAAAGAATGGCTGGAAATAATAGAATGCAAAAAGTTAATGAGGAGTTAAAGCGTGAGATTGGCACGATTATTACTACAAAAATGAATAACACAAATTTGAAAAAAGGACTAATTTCAGTCACTTCAGTGGATACAAGTTCAGATTTGAAATATGCTAGGGTGTATGTTAGTATGATTAATGTAGGAAACAAGAAAGAAGCTTTGAAAGCACTTAAGAAGTCAAGTGGTTTTATTCGTACAGAAATTGCGAAAAAAGTAAATTTGAAAAATACACCAGAGCTTGTTTTTGAGTTTGATGAAAGTATAGAATATGGTGACAGAATTGATAATATATTAAAAGAAATCATAAAACCAGTACAAGAGAATAAGAATGAAGAATAGAAAGGATTGAAAAATGACTTTAGATGAAATTTTGAAAGAGATAAAAAAAGTGCAAAATATCTGTATTATGGCGCATGAGGGTCCAGACGGAGATGCCATAGGTAGCAGCTTAGGGCTATTTCATATTTTGAGAGAAATGGGGAAAAATGTAGAAGTTTTAATGAAAAAAGTGCCAGAAACTTTTGCATTTTTGCCTGGGTTTGAGACAATACAAGAAACTCCAAGCAGAGAAAAGTTTGATATGGCGATTGTGGTGGATTGCCCTGATATTAAAAGAGTAAATAGTGATTTGATTCATTATTTTGAGTCAGCAGAAGTGACTACGCAGTTTGACCATCACATGAATAATTCGATGTTTGCGGATTATAATGTGGTCAATCATGTCACACCTGCGTGTGCCCAAATTTTAGTAGAGAGTTTGGATTATTTGGAAATTGAAATTTCCAAGGATGCGATGACTTGCTTTTTGACAGGAATTATTACAGATACAGGTGGTTTTAAGAATTCGGGAACTTCTGTGGAAACATTTGAAATTGCTGCACGTAGCTTAGAAGCAGGAATTAATTTATCGAAACTTTACAAGAAAAGTTTACTAAATATCACAAGAAGTCGTTTTGAAATTCAAAAAGTAGCAATGGACCGCATGGAATTTTTTGCAGATGGCAGAATTAGTTTTACATATATTAATTTGGAAGATGAGAAAAATCTAGAGCTAAAAGATGGAGACCATGAAGGAATTGTAGAAATTGGTAGAAATATTAAAGGTGTAGAGGTTTCTATTTTCTTACGTGAACAAGAAAAAGATTATAAAATTTCACTACGTTCAAATGATTATGTAAATGTTGCGGAAGTGTGCATGTTGTTTGGCGGTGGAGGACATATAAGGGCTGCTGGAGCTAGTACAATAATGAATTTGGAAGAAGCAAAACGTAGTTTGATTAAAGAAATTGAAAAAAGATTAAAGAGGGATTTTCGCGGTTAATGGCGCGCGAACCCTTTTTGTGTAAAAGGAGAATAAAATGAAAATTTTAGCGATAGATACAAGTAGTAAAATTTGTAGTGTAGCAATTTTGGAAAATGACCAATTGGTCGATGAAATTAATTTAGATAATGGACATACACATTCTGAGAATTTGATGCCGATTTTGGCACAATTATTGGATAAAAATGCTATGAAATTGGCTGATTTTGAACTAATTTCATGTTGTATAGGTCCAGGTTCGTTTACGGGAATTCGAATTGGGGTAGCAAGTGTAAAAGCGATTTCAGAGGTTAATCATTTACCAGTTGCAGGTGTTACAGCGCTTGAGACATTGGCTAGAATGGATACTTCTTCTAATATCAAAGTGGCTATGATTGATGCGAGAAACAATCAAGTATATAGTGGAATTTTTGATGAAAATTATGAAAAGTTGGAAGAATTTATGGCAGATGATATTGCTCAAGTAATGGAAGTTCTGAAAAAATACAAGCATTTGATTTTTATAGGCGATGGTGCTGTGTTGCATAAAACTTTTATTTTAGAAAATATGCCAGATGCAGAATTTTGTGATAGTAATGAACAAAGAGCAAGTTTTGGGGGCAAAATTGCGTATCAAAAATATTTGAAAAATGAGTTAGAAACGGCGGATACCATTGTGCCGATGTATCTTAGAAAATCTCAGGCAGAACGTTTGAAGAAGGAAAAATAAAGGATGGAAAAAATAGAGATTTTGGAGATGACTTTGGAAGATTTGGCTCAGATTGAGAATTGTTTAAATTGTGATTTTGATGATTTTTGGAGCGCTAGTATTTTAAAAAGCGAATTAATGGGACAAAATAAAACGTATATAGTTGCAAAGAAAAATGAGGAAATTGTTGGATTTGCTGGTTTCATGCAGAATTTTTCAGAAGTTGAGATTATGAATATTGTAGTGAAAAAAAATTGTAGAGGAAGAGGAATTGGGAAAATTCTTTTGCAAGAAATCATAGAAAATGCTAAAAATCATGATGTGCAAGAAATATTTTTAGAGGTAAATGAGAACAATAAAATAGCAAGATGCTTATATCAAAATATGGGTTTTGCAGAACTGGGAAAACGAAAAAATTATTATAAGCAAGAAAGTGCGATTGTGATGCTTAAAAAAGTATAAAATTTGTAAAAAAATGTTGAAAAAAATTTTGGTTTGATATACAATAATCATAATATTGAAAATGGGGGAGTACAAATGAAGAGAAACAGTGAAAATGAATTGTTACCAAAGGATTTGAAAGATATCTGTAATCCGAATTCATTAGGATTTGAGACTACAAAAGAAATTGAGGATACTGCTAACTTGATTTATGGTCAAGATAGAGGTTTAAAGGCGTTAGAATTTGGGATTGATATTGACGTAAAAGGGTATAATTTATATATTGAAGGACCAAGTGGAGTTGGCAAAACGATGTATGCCAAAAAATATTTGTCAGCCAAAGCTGCCAAAGAAAAAACGCCAAATGATTGGTGCTATATTTATAATTTTGAAGACCCAAATGAGCCAGTTGCGATTTCTTTTCCAGCAGGACAAGGAAAAATTTTCAAAGAAAATATGGAAAGTTTTGTGAAAGATATTCGCAAGGATATTAAAAAAACATTTAATAATGACGATTTTGAAAAAGAGAAAAAAGTTATCAAACAAGATTTTAATGATAAAAAAGAAAATTTGCTAAAAAAATTAAATGATAAAACCATGAAGCAAGGTTTTCAGATTAAGTCAACTGACAATGGAATTTACATGATGCCGATTTATCAAGGAAAAACGATTGCAGAAGAGGAATTTGAAAATTTGCCAGATGAAGTCAAAATTGAGTATGAGCAAAAATCTTCAGAAGTGCAAGAATTAATTTTTGCAGCTCTTGCAGACATAAAAACAATTGAGCGTGAGTCTGATAAAAAAATTGAAAGCTGGCAATCCAATGTGGCACTTATGACTGTTAATATGCAAATTAATGCCTTAAAATCAAATTATAAAAGAAATAAAAAAATTAGTACTTATTTAGATGGCGTGAAAAAAGATATTTTGAAAAATATTGATTGCTTTTTGGCAACGGAAGAAGAAAACAAGACAGATGCACAAGGTCAGCAACAACCAAAACCGCAAGAATTGAGACAACCATGGCTCAATTATCGTGTTAATCTTTTTATTGATAACAGTAAATTGGAAGGTGCGCCAGTGGTAATGGACACCAATTATTCGTACAATAATATTTTTGGGCGACTAGAATATGAAAATCATTATGGTATGTTAAAAACAGATTATATGATGCTAAAACCAGGGCTTTTGCATGAAGCAAATGGTGGATATATTATTTTTCAAATGAAAGATTTGCTGACAAATCCAGCTTGTTATGAATCTTTGAAAAAGGCGTTACGTGTCAAAGAATTGGCGATTGAGAATATGGCAGAACAACGCAATTCTATGGTACTGATTTCACTAAAGCCAGAGCCAATTAAATTAGATTTAAAAGTGCTATTGGTTGGAAATGCGAATATGTATCATACTTTGCTGATGATGGATGATGATTTTAAAAAGTTGTTTAAAATCAAAGTTGAGTTTGAAGAAGCAGCTCCAAAGACGAATGAGAATATAATTAAATTAACGAAATTTATTAAGAGTTTTTGTGAACAAGAGAATTTATTAGACTTGGACAAAGAAGCGGCAGCGAAAGTAGTCGAGTTTGCCTCTAAAATTTCAGGTGATAAAAGCAAAATTTCAACTCAATTTAGCGAAATAGGTGAAATTATTGGGGAGGCTTCTACTTGGGCAAAAATTGCAAAAAGCAAGATTGTGACAAAAGAGCATGTGCAAAAAGCGCTAGACGAACGCGTAAACCGTATCAAAAAATATGATGCGAAATACATTGAAATGATACAAGAAGAAACTTTGCTGATTGAAACACAAGGTTATAAAGTAGGACAGATTAATGGTTTGACAGTCATTACTGTGGGCGATTATTCATTCGGAAAACCAAGTAAAATTACAGCCAATACGTATATGGGCAAAAGTGGAATTGTAAACATTGAGCGAGAAATTGAGATGTCTGGTTCTTCGCATTCTAAGGGTGTTTTAATCCTTTCAGGCTATTTAGGAGAGCAATTTGCGCAGAAAATGCCACTGGCTTTGACAGGAAGTATTTGTTTTGAGCAGTTGTATGGTGGCGTAGATGGAGACAGTGCCTCTAGTACAGAAGCATATGCGATATTGTCTAGTTTGTCAGGAATTCCAATTAATCAATCGATTGCGGTAACGGGTTCTGTCAACCAAAAAGGTGAAATTCAGCCAATTGGTGGCGTGAACGAAAAGATAGAAGGTTTTTACCAGATTTGTAAAATGCGTGGTTTTAATGGGGAACAAGGTGTTATTATTCCGAAGCAAAATGTCCGAAATTTGCATTTGTCAGATGATATTATTGAGTCTGTGAAACACGGAAAATTCCATGTTTATGCGGTGGGAACAATTGATGAAGGAATTGAAATATTAACTGGTGTGCCAGCAGGTAAAAAATCGAGAGATGGAAATTTCCCAAATGGTTCTGTGAATTATTTAGCATTAGAAAAATTGAAACAGTATTCAAAAGCAGCTAGTAATATCGAAAGATAAGGAGGTTGTTGGTAAATGGATGTTAAGGTAACAAAAGAAGAACAGAGTTTGATTACGAATTTTAAAAATGAGAAATTCAGTTGCGTGAATCAGTGGCTTAGTTCAGATTTGGAGAAGGCAAATCCTGCTGAATATACGCAACAGAATGTACGTGATAATTTTGAGTTAGTCGAAAAAATTTATAGACTTATGCTTCGTTTTTTTCATCATAAATCCAAAAAGGAAAAACAGATTTTTTATAAAGCGGTCAGTATGGCTGAAATTGATAAATTAAAAAATACTTCTGAAATGAATCAGTTTCTATTGGCGCGAGTAGAACAAGTCAAGGCAGAAGAAGACTTGGTAGGAATTCTAAATCGACCAGCATTGCTGCAAATTGAACTTGCAGAGGAGATACCAGTTTTGCCAATACAAGAAGAATTATCAGTTATTATTTCGCCTTTTACAAAAGTGGATTTGTTACAAGAAAACCAAGAGAGTCAAGAAGATAAAAAAGTATATCAGTTGGTTTTAGAAGCGCAAGAAATGAAATATTTGGAACAAACTGATAAAAAAGAATGGTTGGAGACAATTTGCAAAAGTACGAATTCTATTTTTGAAAAGATAAAGAATTGTTTGGATATTGATGAAGAAAATGCAAGCAATTACGAAAATATAAGAAAATTGGAGCAATTACTTGCCAAGCATAATTTTGCTATGGAGCAAGAAAATTATGAAGCAGATACAACCGAGGAAGAGCGCCAAACGGATTTAGATAATGTTGCTAGAATTCATTCTGAGCTGACTTCGCTCAAGGAAATGGTAGCAAAAAGTTTTAATGATAAATTGAAAAATATGCAATTTGTTACAGACTGGAAAAATGATGTACTAACTTATTTAAGAAGTGAATTTGCAGAATTGGAACAGCAATATGAGAAAGAAGAATTACCAGCAGAAATTAGTACACAAGAGACGAAAAATGAGTCAGAAGAGAAAGTATATCAGCCAACTGGAAATGAAAAAGTGGATGGAGTCAAAGCAGATTGTTTGGAAAATATTGCAGTTGTGAATACTCTATTGAAAAATATCAAAGAGTTGATTGCGAGGCAGCAAAATCATGCTAGAATTGCAGAGGCTTTGGATTCTAATTACAAAGCTTTAAATAATGCTTTTGAAATGAAAAATTTTGCGGAAGAAAGATCGGAAGAGCGTCGTGTAGG
>CAMSEX010000041.1 GCA_947057875.1 uncultured Clostridium sp. | reverse complement strand
ACACTATAACCTACACTCTTTCCCTACACGACGCTCTTCCGATCTTCTTTTACAGAAGTTTTCGCCGCTTTATAAGCTGCTGCTTTTTCTGCATTAGAACCTGTATTTTTGATTTTGTTTTTGCCTCTAATTTGATATGCCAAAAATTCAGTTGGCTCATATGTTTGACCGTCATATATAAATTCCACATCATAACGTGCTGTGTAACCATTTTTCTTTTCCTCGTCTGTAACAGTTGGCACAGGAATTCTTGGCACATCCCATCTACCATCTGATTTTGTGATAATTGGATAAGTTACTTCATTATTAGAAGTATCTTTATACGCCTTAGCAATTTCTCGTGAAACTTCCTTTCCACTTGCATCATAAACCACTTTATAAACTGTTACTTCTGCATTCTCTTTTGGTGTATCGCCTTCATCATAAACTCCATTTGGTGCATTGTAATAAGAGTCCTCGTTTTTGGTATCTAAAGTTTCATCAATCCACACAACACCTGACATTGAAAATGTCAAATCAATTAATGTGATAACAGGCAATTCATTAATGATTTTCGCATCAATCACTTTACCGTCAATCAAGCTATGTCCTTCTTTGCTGCTCGTCTCATCAACTACATCGCTATATGTAATGCCTTTTAATCTCCAGCCTTTTGGCAAATTTGTTTCTCTTATTGTAAATGTTGGTGCCTTTGATCCATACCAAACAACATCTGATACTTCAAATGACCATTTTCCGTCTTCTGGTAAAGATTTTTTAATCACTTCTGTCGAATTCTCATACGTTTTTCCATTATGCACAAATGTACCACTAATCACAACTTCTACATCAAACTTGGTTCCATCTTTAGCTAATGTATCTTTGCTGATTTTCTCTGTGGTTTCAATGTCTTTTTCCACTCTTAAGCCACCACTATGCTTTGTCATATCGTTGGTAAACTTAGCTGAGATGTTTGCTTCGCCATCTGCTACTAATCTACCAACAATTGAATTTCCCTGTTGCTCTCCTGCATTTTGTACTTTTCCATTTTTATCTACAACTGTTGCTTCAATTTTATTAACCTTTGCTTCAGCATTGTTGATATTAATTTCTTCTACTACAAATGTTGGAGCTGTATCGCCTTTCCAAATAAACGCATATGGACCTTTTTTCTCCCCTGCTTTCACACCAAGCACCTCAAATGACTGCACTCCATTTGGTGTTGTACTTACCCCATTGACTGTCACTCTAAAATCAAATGTGTCATCTGTAACTTGTCCATTCATCAATGCTTTTTCAATCGTCAAAAAACCAATATGTTCAATATCTTTATTATTGGATGCTTGCACATCTAATTGCACTGTACTTCCGTCTAATTTTCCTGTTGCAGGTGTAATGTAACGATTTGGATACAATTTACTGTCCGCTGTCTCAAGCTCGACTACTTCATAGCTTGGTGCTTCATCTCCATACCACACATACTCTTTTGAGTAATTTTCTGAAGTTAGTGTACCTTTTGCCACAACAATTGGCAAAATCTCCTCTTCTGTTTTTCCGTCTGGATACGTAACTGTAATTTTAAACTCAAACACTTCATCATGGTCTGCTACATCAACAATTGCTTTCATTAATCTTATCTTATTAGAATGTCTTTTATTAATTTGATTTCGTGCTGTTATTTCAATTGTTTGATTTGTTACCAATGAACCCTTGCGGTTATCTGTCATATCCACAAATTTCCATGCCTCATTTTCTGGCAAAATTTCATGTACTTCATAGGTTGGAGCTGTATCGCCTTTCCAACTAATTGGACCTACTTTTACAGCTTCACCAGCTCTTACTCTTGCAAAAAGAGTTTCATTTCTTCCATCAGCATAATTTAATCTTACAGAAAAGGTAAAATATTGATTTGCGCCACTGAATTTCTCTTTTACCTCATCTGCTGTCATTTCTCTGCCGTTTTCATCAAGTGCAATTTTACGAATAATAATGCTTCCTTCATGCTCGTCAGATTTTGTACTTTTGTGAATTTTAACGGTTTCATACCATCTTGCTGCTCGATTGGCTAAAACCAATTCCTGTTGCTCTTTTGGTAAAAGTCCATCCTTTAATTTTCCTTCTAATATTTCATAAGTTCCACCAGTAATCAAATATTTGTAATCAATATCCATTCCAGTAATCATAGTTGCACCTTCGATGTAATCTAACTCAATGTAGAATACATCATCTGAATGAGGATATTCAAATTGGTCATTATGTGTTGTTTTCCAAACAAATCTCCATTTGTCTTTTGGTACTGCTTCATTGCTTGCATCTGTATAAATATCAAATCCGCAAAGTGCTCCAAAATCAACTCCATTTGTACTTTGTTCCACATAATTAATCGAAATTGGACCAATCATATATTTTTGCGTATCTTCTTTAAATTGCACATTTACATTATTTTCTAATTTTGATGCTTTCTTACCAGTCAATTTTCCACTCTCGTCTAACACATTAAAAGCAAGTAATTCTTTTTCTTCTTTTATAGCTGGAAACTTAATTGTTTCTCCTGTGGATTTATTGGTAGTATCCACATAAGTATCTGGATCAGAAACATTACCATTTGTAATTTTAGCAACAAATTTTTGATACGCTTTTGCTGTGTTGGCTAATGTGTTTTCTCCTATTCCAGATGTACCTTGCAAATTATACCAAGCCTTCTGAATTTCATTATAATTGTCAGGTGCACCATATGAATTGACGCCTTCTTTCATTTGGCTCAAAACATATGCTTGCTCTGGCGTACAAGTTTCAATACTTTTGACATAAAAGTCAGCTTGACCACTTGTTAATGGCTGTCCATGTGCATTACAAAGCATATTCCAGTTTGCACTTGACATCAAATCTGGCAAACCAATTCGCATTTGCTCCCCAATCGTTGCATCAATATTTTGACTGTATTGGTTCTTTTTAAACGAATATTCTGCTAAAAAGTCAGCATAAGACTTATGTGCTGTTATCGTCAGCATGAAAATTAATATTAAAATCAGTAAAATCTTTTTCACATTTTTTATCATAAGCCTAAACACCTCCTTTTCTCTTTGATTTCACAATTCCATATGCGCCAAATGTCACAGCACATCCAATTAGCAAACTCATGATAATCACTGATGTGTAAATCAATGTCTCTCCTGTGCTAACTGTAATAATCATATCTGCTGTTGACATATCATCTTCGCCCTGCGCTTTATTGGCTGGCTTTGAATTATGATCCGATATACCATAAATATTAAAGTCTTTTGAAATTTCTGCTGTGTTGCTTACATTTCCTGTATTTTCTGTATTCATTTTCTTAGTAAGAACCAATTTCAGCTCTTTGCTTTCACCTGCTTTTAACTCTGTATCAGCCAATGCTTTGGTGTATAAATTGCCATCTGTTCCTGTGTACCAATCGCCATTTAGATTAGAATTAAATGTCATTCCTTCTGGCAAATAATCCACAATTTCTGAAGCATAACCTGCTACATCTCCATTGTTCTTAACTTTAAAAGTATATTCAATATACACATTGGTTCCTGCCAAATATTTTGCTCGAATACCATACTGCGCCAATTTTACATAGTCAAATTCTTCTTTTTGTGTTCCTTGCGAATTTTGAACCGTAATCTTTGTGATAGATTTATCTAACGTCAAACTAAATTTTTGTGCTTCTACAAATCCAATATCAATATTAGAAACATTCGCTCCGTTTACGTTAATCACATCTGTCACAGCTCCATTTTCTTCTCTACCATCTTGCTCAATTTTCGTTGTAACGGCATCTGAATTAATATTTGATTCAATACCTTCTTTGCGATATGTTGTTGTTGTGTACAAAACAGTATCATATTTGAACAATACTAAATATAAACCATTTTGAACTCCTGAGAATGTGTATTCTCCTCTGCTATTGGTTGTTGTTGTTCCTTTAATCATGCCTGATGAACTATCCACTAACATCGCTGTAATATTTGGCATTCTATTTTCTGCCTCTTCTCTCATGCCATTTTCGTTCGCATCTAACCAAGCTAAACCGCTAATCTTGTAAGTTTTCGTGATGTCATTATAATTGTTATTTGTGCCTGATGATGTCACACCATTGTTGCTTGAAGTTCCTTCTTCGTCTTCTTCATTTTCTTCTGCTTGAATAATATGTGTCACAGAATTACTTACTACCTCGTCAATATTAGCACTCGAAATCTTTCCTTCATTCGTAACTGATTTTTCTCTTTCTCCACCAAGATTTGAAGCAATTGCTTGTACATTAACATCTATTTCTGATTCTGCTGGAATTGTTAATGCCACTTCCGCTACCTGCGTTTCTGACATATTATTTTCAAATTCTTCTCCATCTAATGAATAAGATATTTTGCGGATAATTAACCCACTTGGCACAACATCTGTTAGTAACACATTGGTTGCATCTGCAGCACCTTCATTTTTAATGGTAAATGTATAATCAATGATTTCGCCTTCTTTTACATAAGTTGATGTTGCTGAATTTTGCGTAACACTGATACTACTTTTTCCAATATTCACAATCATATCTTGTGCTTTGTAAGTATCTGTTTTATCTGCTGAAACTTCTGTCATAATCTTGACACTTTTTCCTGTCATTCCTCCAGGCAATTCTCCAACTACCACATTAAAATACAAACCTACACTTTCACCAGCATTTAATTGACCAATATTCCAAGTTACTTTTCTTGTACTGCTGTCATAAATAGCATCTTCTCCTAAATATACTGAACCACTTGAAAAGTCAATTTCCTCTGGTAAACTTGAAACAACTTTTACATTATTTTGTACCTCATTTGTCAAGTTTTGAACTTCAATAATAAATGGCAATGGTCTTCCTGTTCTAAACATTTCTTCAGGATAATCATAATGCATATATTGCTTAATCGCAATTTCTGACCTTTTAATTATCACGTCATCTAATTTTTCTATCAATTCTTTTTTCAAATCCTTAGCAGTCGCTGTTGCTATCAATTCAACTTTGCTACTTTCTTCTACAATATTCTTCGCTGCCAATTTTATCTCTATCTGAACTTCTGCATTTTTCTCTAATTCCTCTATTGTGCAAATTATTTCATTATCTGCCAAACTTGTATGTGCTTCTGCTTTATCTGCCTTTGCTGAAATAAATGTTGTATTGCTTGGCACTGGAACCTTCACAATTACATTTTGTGCTACATCAGCACCAGTATTTTTAACCGTTACAGTTGCTTTCATTTCATCTAACGCACGGACTGATTTTACATCCGTCTTCATTTCCAAATTCAACTCTGGTCCTACACCTGTTGTTAAACCAACTTTATCTGGTTTTGAAATACCCTCTACATTTTCTTCTTTATAATAAGTAGCAAATGTACCATACATATTTTCATTATGCTCTAAATCCGCTGGTATTTCAAATTCATATGTAAAACGTAAAACTTGTTTTGGCTCCAATACAAAATTGCTATCTTCTGGAACAATCAAATAAGATTTTACATTTTCCAAACTTTCTGAATTTGTATTCCATCCATTTGACGCATTATCTAAATCTTTCGTCGCCTTTTCATTTTCGGAATAATATTTTGTAAACTTGCCATTGTTTGCTTCATTGGCAACAATTTGGCTTATCATCTTTGCAGTAATCGTTGTTCCTAAGTCTTCCCCTGTTTCAATGTCTTTCACACCTTCAAATGGAACTCTACCTAATATAGCAACACTTGATGCTGGTGTTTCATTGTTATTCACAACAGCAACTTCCATTGTTGCTTTTTTAGCTTCTGCATAAATATCAATATAATCTGTTTGGTTTCCTTGTTTTACTGACGTAATTTGTTTTCCTTCTGCATAATTTGAAATCGTGTTAATAGAAATCATGCCATAAGGCGCCGAAAACTCAACATCAGCTTCTTTATAACCATTTACATTAGAACTCTCCATTGCATATTCCACAGGATTTGCATAATTGGTTGCTTCGCTATTGTAGCAATATGCTTTGATTTTTGTTTCTTGCAATGGTGCATACATATCAATATCAACATCCACATTCAAAACAATATTAGTACCATTTGTTAAAACGCCTGAATTCAAATCTGTCTGCTTTCCTTGTACATTCACTTTTATGACTGTTTTTCCATTTTTCTCATAAGTTTCAACATTTGAAATTTCCAAACCTTCTCCATAAAGCACGCTTGCGTTTGTCACATTCACTCCTATTACATATTCTGGCATTTCGATTTCAAAAGTAGAATTCCCATAAATATCAGAAGTTATTTTGTCATTATTAAGCTCTAATCTCATTTCCACATTAGAATTTGTTGTTACAGTTGAAAAACTGTCTTTATCCATTTTTAAGTTAAAATCCGTTGTTGTATCATTTAATTTTGTTTTTGTTGTGCAAGTTCCCAAATCAGCATAATCTGAAACATAGGTAAATTTTGCTCTTTGCTTTGTATCCGATATGATATATTCCATATTGGCATAATCGCTTTTATCCATAGCCACTTTAGAAACTGCCTTTATACTTGTTATAACTAAATTTCCTGTACCCACTGGATGAGAAGTTTTCATTGCAATTTTTGAAACTGAATTTTGAAAATGAACCACATAATTTCCATTTTCGTCTGTTTCCATATCTTTATTAAGAACAATCAAAACATTTCCATTTTGGTCTAAAATTTGAATGTTTCCATCTTCGCCCAAAATTTTATCAAAATTTTCCTTGGCAACCGAAATTTGTTTGTAATACATGTCGTCTGCCAAAACTTTATTTCCTGTTTTATCAACATAATAATTTTCTACATCTTCTACTACAATTTCTTCCACCATATCTTGATTTGAAATATTGATTGCAGTTTTTGAAATATACTCATTTTCTTTACTCAAATATCCATATATTTTTGACACATCTTTTGTCTCATTTTCTATACTATAAGAAACAATATTTCCAGTTTCTTCTGTTAAAATGCTTTCTTCTTCTGTATCAGCTTTAATTTCCTCTTGTTTTTCATTTAGCATAGCAACCTTTGCTTCTGCTTTTGAAACAACTTTCATTTCACCTAACATTTCAACATTTTGGAAAGAATAAGTAATCAAAAATTCGTCTATTCCTGCTACGCTGTAATATCTTTCTTCTTGCTTTTGTTCCTCGCCCTCGATTTTCAAAAACTCATCTTTGCTCACATCAACCAATTCTTTTTTATTTTCCACTTTGATATGCAAACGTTTTTGGTCAGCATTATAACTCCAATTGTCTTGGCTAAACTCCGTTTCTCCCATTCCTTTTCCATTGGTACCAACTGTTGCATTAGCTTCTACTGTAATATCTGTTGGTAATGTTTGCCCAAGCATTGGAACTTCGATATTTACTTCTGTTTCTTTAATTGGTAAAGAATTTTTATTTTCATTAGAAGAATCCACTTTTACAAGTGTTTGCAAAATCACTCCATTTTCCCCAAAACGAATATATTTGGAAACAGTATCTTCTACTTTAGCTTGTCTTTCATCTTTCCAAGCAAGTTGCAATTCTACTTCTTTGCTAATTTCATGTTCTTTACCTTCATCATCTATGTAAACTCCAGAAAGAACAACTATTGTTTTAGCATCTAATTTTGTTTCCTTAATGTATTCTTCCATTTCATATTCAATTGGTAACACAATCTCAACTTTATCTGAAGTCTTTTCAATTTTATTCAAAGTTAGTAGATTATTTTCCAAACTTTGCACCATTGGTAAATCTGTTACATTGTTTTCTGGTTTGATTGCAAAATTCAATGTTTCCTCTTCCTTTGCCTTAAGTTCTATTTTTCCATCCTTCAAATAGCCACCTTTTTGCACTTGCAAATTCAGTTTCAAAGCTAAATTTTCGT
This sequence comes from uncultured Clostridium sp., assembly GCA_947057875.1. Classification (GTDB taxonomy): domain Bacteria; phylum Bacillota; class Clostridia; order TANB77; family CAG-508; genus Scatovivens. Next base: position 2,317 of record CAMSEX010000041.1, on the reverse strand, counting down.
TATTTACATCACTTACCAAGGATGTTTTGTCTTCATTTTCGCTTGCTAAATAAGCTTCAAATTCAACATTTTCGCGATTAGCTGTCGTACTAACCCCAAATATGGATTCAAAGCTAGTTGAAGCAAATGATTTTGCCACAAATGCAAAATTTGAAAATGTCATTGTAAAAACTAAAAACATTGCCAATACCTTTTTTAACTTTACCATATTTTCCTCCTAAAAAACAAACTTTAAATACCTTTATATCATAATATCATTCATCTTATATTTTACTACTTTTTGCCCAGTAGTCAATACCTCAAAGGCATGATTTATGCTATATTTCAAGTTTTCCAAAAATTCATATCTACGGAAATCACACTTTGGCTTATTTCTTTCCAGAAATATAAAATTTATGTTACATAATAAATCCCGTCAAAATATTGATTTTTATACAACTTCTTACTTTAATTATAACACTTTTTTTGACATTTCTCAACCTTTTTTTGACAATTTTTCAAAAAAAGATTGAATTTTTTATGAGTTTTTTCAATGCTTCAAGAAAATATATTGTCGTTTTGGCATGATTATTGTAATATTTTGTCGAATTTTAGCAAACCTTTTATGTTTATTGAATAAAATAGCCCTTCATTACAAAACTTATTTTTCCTTAGGGAAATCTAGATTTAATGAACTTTTCAAAATTCAAATATAAAAAACAACCGATTTCTCAGTTGCTTTTAATCATATATACTTCTTCTATGTCCTACTTCTAACACCAAAACCACAATCTCTTCATCTTGTATTTCGCAAATCACTCTATAATCTCCAATTCGGTATCTCCACTGTCCTGATTTATTCTCCACCAAACCTTTACCATGTACACGAGGATTTTCACACCCCTCAATATTTTTCTCCAACCAGCCAATTAGCAAAGCAGATGTATGTTTGTCCAATTTCTTTAGTTGTTCTTTAGCTCTATCCGTAAATACAACTCTATACTTCATTTACAATCCCAACTCCTCTTTTACTTCATCTAATGTATATATTTTAGGATTTTTCTCGTAATCTTCCATCGCTCTATGATAGCTCTCCAAATCATACTCATCTTCTATTTTTTCCATAACTGCTATCCTGATTAAATCCGATAACGATATGTTATTCAATTCTGCATATGTTTTAATTAATTTTGTATCTTCCTCATTCAATCTTACAGAAATAGTCATACTATCAACTCCTCCCTTATAATACATTGTATTACATTTTAAGAATTTTGTCAATATTATTTTTCCTAATCATAGCAAAAATATGTTTTTAAAACATTATTCTCTTTTTACGCAAAAAAGCGTTTGCTTTTCGCAAACGCTTTTCGTTAATTTTTAAACTATTTAATATTAGATGTTGCAAAGTTCTTTACGATTCCTAGTAATGCTGATGCAGAAAATAGAACAATTGCACCTACCACATAAATGGTAACAGATTTCTTAATTTCAGCTTTCTCGCTTGGTGCAGCAGATATGTATTTAATTGCTAACACAATAAGCATAATAACAGCAACACCTGTACCTACTACTTGAGCAATTGTAATAATACCACCTATAATATTAGTAACTGAACCTTGTGCTTCGGTTACATTTCCTTTACCATTAAATTGTGTAGGATCTAATGCAGCATCATCTGCAAATACTGTTCCAGACAATGTTGTAGCTACCATAAATGCCATCAATAATACAGAAACAAGTCTGATTAAGATTACTTTCCCCTTTACACTTTTCATATTTATTCCTCCTTTTTTATATTGTAAACTACCTTATTAATTATATTATAACATAATTTTCCTGCTTTGTAAACATATTTTGCAATTTTTTTTCACTTTTTGTCAAATTTTTCTTTCATTTACAAAGGGTGGATATTTTTCTCCACCCCTTATTTTTTATTATTGCTTTAATCCAGTTGGTGGTGAAATGGTAATCATTTCAGTAAAGTCAGAATTTTCTGTTATACCCTGTACCCTTGAAGATACTTCTGGTTCTTCTGGATTAACTGGTGGAATAATTGGTTCTACTCTATGACTTCCCATAACATGCTCTTCATTCTCCTCATTTGGTGGTGGAAGAATTGGATCTGGCTTTTTGCTACCACCTTCAAATATTTCTGGAGGTGGAATGATTGGATCTGGTTTATGGCTTCCTCCCTCATTTGGTCCTGGTGAACCTGTTGCAATTAATCCTCCTTTAGCTTTTGCTGTTGGCAATGGCGTTCTTCTACCAGTCAAAGTTCTATATTGAACCACTTCGCCTGTATTTAGATCGGAAGAGCGTCGTGTAGGGAAAGAGT
>CAMSEX010000040.1 GCA_947057875.1 uncultured Clostridium sp. | reverse complement strand
ATCAAGATTAAGTGATGAAGAATTGGTTACTTTTTATAAGAATATAGAAAGAACGGAAGGCAAATTGAAAAATGTAATCAATCAATATTTAAGCAAATATCCATTTTTAAGAACGATAAAAGGAGAAGAAATATGAGTATCGGAGTGGATTTGGAAAAAGATTTACTAATAAATATGAGAGAACTTAGTGCAGCTGAGCAAGATGAAATTAGAATTTTTTCTGCGATATATATTAATCAATACGAGAAGATAAAAGCAGATAAAATTCAGGCTTTGGAGAATAGTATCAGCGAGCAAATTAAGTTTTATGGAAAAAAGAAAGAAAATTATGAGATAGATATCAAACAAATTTTGGAAAATTATGCAAAAAATATGGATGTAATTATTGGTCAATATAATCAATATTTTTGTGCAATTTTGAAAGATTTGCAAGACATACAAAACAATCAAAAAATTGCATTTGCTAATGAGAAAATCTGTATTCGTTCAAAAGATGAGGGAAGAAGAGTGGCTGTGGAGCAGAAAATTATCAATTACGAAATTGTAATAGAAGAATGCAAAAGACAATTGGAAATATGTAAACTTCAATTAAAAGATAAATTGGAAGAAATTTTTTCAACCAAAGATAAACAATTGAGTAAGGGAAAAACGAATGTTTTTCATAAGTTTGGCAATCTTTTTAGTGGAAAATCAAAAGTAGAAAATTTTGTGATAAAGACTTCTTACAAAGAGATGGAGGATTTACTGGTTAGAGTTGTTGAGGATGTCAAAAAAATTGAAGAAGAAATGATAAAGAATATTGCCATTATTAAAGATGCGATTACACAAACACAAACGAGTTTTAATGAGATGATAGAGGGTTAAAATATGGATAATAAATTAGGCGAAGTTTTCTATAAAGGTAGAATTATAAATTTGAATGAGGCTGAGGAAGACGAATTATCAAACATCTTGCAAAGTTTGCAAGATGTACAAGTTTTAAAAAAAGAAGCTATTCGAGAGAATTTGAATAAAATGAGAGAGGAATTTTAAAAATGGATACAAGAGATGAAATTCGTAGAAAAATTTCTGATATAGAAGATGAGATTGGTTATAGAGAGATGTATGTTGCTTATGATGAGGATGAAATTCAGAAATTAAATGATGAAAAAGAAGAATTAAAAAGTAATTTTCAGAAATTAGCTGACAAAGAAATCGAAAAAATTTTTAATGCAGTTTCATTGTTAAAAGAATTGGGAGAAAATGCAACAGATGATTATACTAAAGTTATTGAGGATTTAGAGAAGAAAATTGCTATCATCAAAATTGAGTTGGGAAATTTAGGATTGTCAACTAATGAAATTCAGAAATTTGAAAATGAAGGACAAGAAATAGAGCAAGGGGAATCAGAAAAAGAAGAACAAGAATTGGAAGTAGAGGATACAGTTCAGTCAGAAGAAGATCAGGAGGAAGAAGTTCAACAAGATAATCCAGAAGCATCTCAAACTGAGTCAGAACCAGAAGTGGATGAGCATCCAATGGAAATAGAAGAGAGAAATCATTTTATTCGTATGTTCAAAGCGTTGTTGGCAAGATTAGAGAAAATAATGGGGATAAAAGAAGGAATTGCAAATAAGTTGGCTGAAAGAAATATTGATGTTGAACATTTAACGAATCAAGAATTAGAAAGTCAAACAGCAGAATTATCACATTAAGAACAACAAACAGAGCCAACAGAGGTTCACGAGGAGAACGAACTACAAGAAGATACAAAACAACCAACAAGTCAAAAAGAAACGATTATTGGAAGATTTAAACAAGTGATGGCATATCGTAGGCAAATTAAGCAAATTGAGAAAAATGTAAAAAAAGAAATGCGTAAAAGAAATTTGGAAATCTGGATTGACGATAAAAAGGAAATGGCACATGAAACTTTTGAAAATGTAAAAGATAGCATCATTCATTCAGAGATTGTACAAGGTGCTAAAAATATGAAAGAGGCAGTAGTGCAAGGAGCAATCGATAGGAAAACAGATATTGTACAAAGATTTACAGATAAAAAAGCTTGGGCAGAGCAAAATATGGAAGAAGCAAAAGAAACAGTTATTCAGGGAGCAAAGACAGCTGGTACGATTGTTTTAGGTGCAGGCGCTTTAACTGTTGAGGCAATGGGAGCTGCCAAAGATGCACTTATATTAGGTGGAAGGCAAGTGATACAAAATTTGGTAATGACTGGTCAAAATACAGCAAATATGATTTTGGATAAAGTGCAAGAAAGTACACAAATCAAAGAAGCTCAAGTGAAATCGATGCAATATGATTTGGAAATGGGAATATAATGAATCAGATACCTCTAGGGGGTATCTGATTTTTGATTAACATAATCAATATAATTTCATAAAATATAGAAAGGATTTTGCAGAAAAAGAGTCAAAATCCGTTTTATATAAGGAGGTTACGTTTTGGAATTAGTTGGAAAAAATATTGGTTATGTACTGACAGGATCATTTTGCACATTTAAAACAACGATTAAAGAAATGGAAAAATTGGTAAAATTAGGTGCAAATGTTTTTCCGATTATGTCATTTCATAGTTATGAATTTGATACAAAATTTGGGAAAGCACAAGAATTTATTGTAGAAATTGAAAACTTGACTGGACGCAAAATCATTCATACCATTCAAGCAGCAGAGCCAATTGGTCCGCAAAAAATGTTTGATATTTTACTTGTGGCACCTTGCTCAGGAAATACTATTGCAAAACTTGCGTATGATATTATTGATACGCCTGCAACAATGGCGGTTAAATCACATCTTCGCATTAATCGACCAGTGGTAATTGGAATTAGTACAAATAATGGTTTAAGCGGAGCTGCTGAAAATATTGGAAAATTGCTGAATCGAGCCAATTATTATTTTGTGCCATTTAAGCAAGATAACCCAATTACAAAGCCACGCTCCATTGTGTGCGATTTTTCGTATATTCAAAAAACGCTAGAATATGCACTAGATGGCGAACAAATTAGTCCGATTTTGTTGTGAATGTAAAAGTCCAAATATTTTTAAAAAACTGTTTTATTTTTTCAAGAAGTATGATATAATGAAAAAAAGAACGTTGAATATTTGGAGGAAAAAATGAAGGATACAAAGGAAGAAAAAAAGATGAATTTTCAATCTCTTCGGGAATATATGCTTGTTGATTATTGTGATATTGATTGTAGGAAATGCTATTTTGATTTATTATATGATGAATTTGTCGGAATACAAAGATGTGCTTGAAAATGCGACTGTGCCACAAGAAAACACAGTGAATCGAAACGAAGTGCAAGTAGATACAATTGGTAATATTTTGACAACGGCAATTGTCGGAAATACAACGAATACGACTAACACAACAATTGCTGTAACAGATGCGTCTTCACGTAAAGTAATGAATGAAAATTTGATTGTTTTGTATAATGGCTTGATTTTGGATACCAGCAAAATGGACCAAGTGGAATTAAAATATATTGACAACACCAGCGCAGACAAAGATAAATACGTTGTGACATACTATAATTATGAAAATTTTGCTTTTCAAGATTATAAATTAGGTATTACCAACTTAATTTATGATAATTTAGTAAGAATTGGAAATGTAGGAAAAATTGCAATATCAGAAAGTTATCATGCGATTTTGGGAGATGTGAAAATTATTAATACATTGCCAACGGTTGTTTCAGAAAACAATGGCAAATTATTAGAAGAGTATGATACCATAAAATCCATTATCACGGACTTAGACCGAAATGGTACAGATGAAAATATTGTCATTTTGGCGAATAAAAAAACAGGTTATTCTAAAATTTCCCTTTACGATTCTACCGGAAAATTAATAGCGGATTTAGCTTATATTGAAAAAGCAAAATGGAACCAAACAACGAATACAGAATATTATTTGAGTTTGGATAATGTAAACATATTAGATGTAGATAATGATGGCGTGATGGAAATTTTGGTAGAAATTCCAAAATATGAAGGCGAGCCATCAGTCAGTATTCTAAAATATAAAAATAGTGAATTATCTGGAAAATTGAATATTGAATGTTCGTTATTGCCATAATAAAAAGAGAAGAAATTTTTAAGTATTTTTAAATTTGATAAAAAAACTTGCTTTTTTGTGAAAACTGTGATAAAATATAAAAAATTTAAAGGATAGCTAAAAAATGGAGGTTTATTTAGAATGGAAATAGCAAAAAATATATTAGTAGGAATTTATTTTGTCATTTGTGCGGTCTTAGTGGTTTTAATTTTAAAACAGTCAAAGGAAGATAATGGGGCATCTGGAGCAATTGTTGGTTCGTCATCAAATAATTTTTATGAAAAAAATAAAGGCAGAACGACAGAAGGAAAAATGAAAAGAGCGACAGTTGGTTTGATGATTGCATTTTTTGTTTTGACAATTGCGCTGGATATTTTGTATGTGATGTAATTAAAGAATTATACATGTAGGGGCACGAGATATCGTGTCCCTAATTATATAAAAAATTAGAAAGGAAAAAAATGGGGAAAAAGAAAAAGGAAAGAATAATTGGAAAATTTGTGGCAAATAGCAAAGGTTTTGGTTTTGTGGAATTGGAAAATGAAGCAGAAGATATTTTTGTACCAAGCAGTTTTGTGGGAAATGCCTTAAATGGAGATATAGTCGAGATTCAAATGTTGAAGGAAAAACGAGCTGAAAAAAGAGCAGAGGCGAAAATTGTAAAAGTCATCAAACGCGAAAAAGAAACTGTTGTTGGGATATTTCAAAAAAGTAGAAATTTTGGTTTTGTTGTGCCAGATGATAAAAAGTTAGGTACTGATATTTTTATCTCAAAAAATCATGTTAAAAAGGCAAAAAATCATGATAAAGTAGTGGCAAAAATTTTGAAATATCCAGAAAAAGGAAAAAATGCAGAAGGCGAAATTATTGAAGTATTGGGAAATGTGAACCAAGCGGGAGTGGATATGGTTTGTGTCATCAAGGAGTTTGATTTGCCAAATGAGTTTCCAGAACCAGTTTTGAAAGAAGTCAGAAAAATTTCGCAAACGCTAACAGAATCAGATTTGAAAATCAATCATGAAAAAAATAGAATTGATTTACGTGGCAAAGAAAATATGAATATTTTTACCATTGATGGAGAAGACGCTAAAGACTTAGATGATGCTGTTTGGGTTGGCAAGGCAGATAACGGGCATTATTTGCTTGATGTGCATATTGCAGATGTCAGCCATTATGTGAAAAAAGGTTCTAATTTGGATAACGAAGCTATTTTTCGTGGGACAAGTGTGTATATGTTCGACCGTGTGATTCCGATGTTGCCAGTTGAACTTTCTAACGGAATTTGTAGCTTAAATAGTGGGCAAGATAGGTTAGCACTTTCGTGTCTAATGGAAATCGACCAAAACGGAAAAGTGGTCGCATCTGATGTGTATAAGTCGGTTATCCGCGTAACAGAGAGAATGAGCTACACAGATGTAAACAAAATTTTGACTCATTCAGATGAAAAAGTTTTCCAAAAATATCAGAAATATATTTCAGATTTTAAATTGATGGAAGAGTTGGCTCATGTTTTGAAAAACAGACGTAAAAAAGCAGGTTACCTGAATTTGGATATTCCAGAGAGCAAAATTATTTTGGATGAAAATGGGAAATGTGTGGATATCAAAAAATATGAGACGACATTTGCCAATGAAATCATCGAGCAATTTATGTTGACTGCTAATGAAACAGTTGCCGAAAAATTTTATTGGATGAAGGTTCCATTTATTTATCGTGTGCATGAGGAACCAGATTTGGACAAAGTCAAAGAGCTCAATAAATTTTTGTGGAATTTTGGGTATAAAATTCATATCAATCAAGATAAGGTGCATCCAACAGAGTTTGCGAAAGTTTTGGAAGAGGTAAAAGGAAAGCCAGAGGAAAAAGTGGTTTCTAACTTGATTTTGCGAACTCTCAAATTGGCAAGATACGAAAACGAAAATCAAGGGCATTTTGGAATTGCAAGTAAATTTTATTGTCATTTTACCTCGCCGATTCGACGTTATCCAGATTTGTTTATTCATCGCATGATTTCGGAATATTGGAAAGTTGGCGATGAACTGCGAGCACAGTTTGAATCAGATAGCGAAAAATATGCCAAGAGTTCGTCTGATTGCGAGCAACGTGCGACCAAAGCGGAAAGAGAAGCTGAGGCAATTAAAAAAGCAGAATTTATGGAGAATAAAGTCGGCGAAGAATTTGAAGCGATTATTTCTTCGATTACGTCATTTGGCATGTTTGCGGAGCTGGAAAATACAGTAGAAGGCTTAATTCGTTTTGAAAATATGGGGAATGAATATTATATTTATGACGAAGACAGAAAACAGCTGATTGGGGAGCACACTAACCGCGTATTTAAGATTGGAGACAAAGTCAAAATTCGTGTGATTTCGGCAAGCAAAATGTTGAGACAAATTGATTTTGAATTAATGGAAGAAAATGCAGAAGAGTAGCTGAACAAGCTACTCTTGCTTTTTCTTTTTCTTTTAAAAAAGACCTGTGCGGTTGAGCAATTCTTTGGTATTAACCAAGTGGCCAACGTGTTTTCCTGATGTTTCATCTTTTTCGTTAAAGAATACCATTGGTGGAAGTCTTTTAATTTCTTCTTCGTAGTCACCTGTAAGCAGAAGACCGCTTTTTAGATAGAAACCATTTTCCCGTTTTCCTGGTCTCAATTCGTCATCTACGTAGCTCATAGATAATCTCCTTTCAAAAAACAGCATTGTTAATGTTACGTTAATATTATATAATAATTTTGGCAAAATGTCAAATTTTAATCGCACTTGAGGAAGTTTTTAATCCTTATATAGCTCAAGTAATTCTCTTTTTTAATTATATTATGAACACACACTTTTTTTAGCAAAAATTGACGAAATATTCCTAAAACAAGGCTTGTCAAAAAAAGTCGTGTGTGATAAAATAGAAAAAAATCGAAAATAAAGGAGAAAAAATGGGGCATTATTTTGAAAATTTAGATGACAAAATGAAACAATATTTTTCCATTTTGTCAGAAGAAATTCCAGAATTTTTAGAGGAATATATCCAGACACCTGTAATGCAAAAGCAAGCAAAAATTAGTGTAACATGTGGAACGATTTATTCTCAAATGTATGATGAGATGTGGTATTCCAGTCTGGACCATAGTGTAGGTGTGGCACTGATTGTGTGGCATTTTACGAAAGACAAAAAGCAGACATTGGCAGGGCTTTTTCACGACATTGCTACACCTGTATTTAAACATTGTATTGATTATATGAATGGGGATTATGAAAAACAAGAATTTACGGAAGAATTGACTACAAAAATGATTGCAGAATCCAAAGAAATCATGGATTTGTTAAAAAGAGATAACATCCAATTAGAAGAAGTTGATGATTATCATTTGTATCCGATTGCGGATAATGATAGTCCCCAATTAGCAAGTGATCGTTTAGAATATACTTTTTCCAACGGTTTTGGCGTAGTAAAAGAATTTTGGAACTTGGATGAATTAGCAGAAATTTACCACAATATTGAAATTCAGAAAAATGAGCAAGGGCTGCCAGAACTTGGCTTTAAAAATCTTGAAATGGCGGAAAAGTTTACTTTTGTTATGAGTGAATTATCTTGTTCTTATATAGACAGTAAAACAAAATTTTCGATGCAGTTTTTGGCGGATGTGATGCGAAAAATGGCAGACAAAAATTTAATCACAGTGGAAGATTTGTATCGTCTTTCTGAACAAGAAGTCATGCAAAAAATCGAAAATTGCAAACAAAATAATATTGCAGAATGTTTTAAAAAATGGAAAAATGCAACACAAATTAAGGAAAGTGAGATACCCCCGGGGGGTATTTATTCAGTGCATATTGATAAAGTAAAAATTCGATGTATTAATCCTTTGGTAAGAATTTCTGAAAACGAATATAAAAGAGTAAGTGAAGTTTCAAGCAAGGCAAAACAGGACATTGAGAAAGCTTTGCATTTTAAAACCAAAAAATATGCATATTTAGATTTTGATTTTTAAGTAGAGGAAAAGAGAATGAACGAAAGAATAGAAAAAGAAAAACAAGTAAAAAAATTTTGCAAAAAATATGTTTTTTTTGCAGCATTCACAGACGATTTGGTCTTTTTGGCAATTGTGGATACTTTATTTTTAAGTATTGTAAAAGGCTTGTCAGCTTCACAAATCACGCTACTGACACCAATTTCGTCGATTATTAGTATATTGCTTCAGCCGTATCTTTTAAAAATCATTCATAAAGTGGGAAACACAAAATCAATCAGGCTTGGAGCATTTAGCATGTTAATGGCAAGTTTACTCATTACATTTGGCAATCAATTTATAACATTGGTTTTAGGAAGAGCATTTCGCGAAATTGCTTATGTTTTCTTAAATATGGAAAATATTTGTCTCAAAAATAATTTGAATGAGGTAGGAAAAGAAAGCGAATACATTCCTATCAGAAATAAAGTCACTTTATTTTATGCTCTGATTACGGCACTGATTTCGGTTGTTTCTGGTTTTTTATTTAACCTTAATCAGTATTTGCCAATGGTGCTAAACTGCATTTTGTGTTTTGCTTGTTTTGGAATGTCGCTTACGATGAAGGATATGACAAAATATGATAGGATTGAAGAACAGGAAATTCAAAAAGCAAAAGGAAAACCTTCGCTCCTTGTCTATGTTGCTGTTTTTTCCTATACTTTCTTTTACACAGCAGTAACGATTGGACAGGCAAATAGCAAATTATTGCTTCAGTATCAAATAAACGATGTTTTAGATACAGCGGCAACAGCGACTTATTTTAGTTTTATCATTACACTTTCGAGATTTGTGAGAATTTTATCAAATGCGCTGTTTGATAAAATGTATCGAAAATTAAAAGACAAAATCAACATTGCTTTGGCGACAGGTTTGATTGCTGCATTTGTACTCATCATTGCAGGAACAGGAATAACGGAAAATGCAGTTTTGAGAATTGGTACAATGTCTTGTGGATTTTTCTTGATTTTGGCAGTCAGGGATCCTTTTAAAATTTACATACAAGATTTAATTTTAAGAGTAACAAGAGAAGAGGAACAACAAGCTATTTTTGCTAATTTAGAATTAACAAAGAAAATGGGACAAACATTAATGGGATTTGTGGTATCAAGTGCGCTTTTGAAATTTGATATGATTTGGACGATTGTAGGAAGTTTCGTTATTTCGCTGATGGCACTTAGAGCAACGACAAGATTATTTGAATTAGTGCAAAGAAGTTCAAAACCATCGACTTCGCAAAAAGCAATTGAAAAATTCATAACTTTGGAGAAATTTCATAGAATGAAAAAGGAAGGAATGATGTAAAATGAAAATTGATTTGCAAAATAATTTGGGATTGTTGCCAAACCCTGTGGCAATGATTTCGTCAGGAGATATGGAGAAAAGCAATATTGCGACAATTGCGTGGACGGGAATTATCAATTCCGAGCCGATGATTGTCTATGTTTCGATACGTCCCTCTCGTTTTTCGCATGAGATAATTATGAAAACAAAGGAATTTGTGATTAATTTACCAAATGAAAAAATGGTAAAAGCAGCGGACTTTTGTGGCACCAAAAGTGGAAGAGATGTGGATAAATTTGCAATTTGCCATTTGACAAAAAGACAAAGTATGAAAATAAATGCTCCCTATATTGAAGAATGCCCGATTAATTTAGAGTGCAAAGTGATGGATATCCAGAAGTTTGCCTCACATGATATGTTTATGGCAGAAGTGGTTTGCACACATTGTGACCCAAATTTGCTTTTGGAAAATGGGGAAATTGATTTTGTGAATGCCAATTTAATTAGTTTTGCAGGCAAGAAATATTTGGCAGCCAATCAGGAAATTGCAGTACGTGGTTGTGGAGTGAAGTAAATATAGCGAATTTTGAAATATAGGAGAACCAAATTATGAAACAAAGAATTATTGTAAGTAGTTTAATCAAATGCAAAGATAAATATTTATTTATCAAGCAAAATAAAGAAGGTGGAGCTTATCAAGATTGTTTGCATCTTGTGGGTGGTGGTCTAGAAGAGAATGAAACCTTAGAAGAAGCGATTAAAAGGGAAGTTATGGAAGAGGTACATATTGAGTTAGAAAAAGTGGTTCCTTTTGATTTTGATAGTGACATTACAATTGAGTGGGATTTTTATATTCTCGCAATT
>CAMSEX010000039.1 GCA_947057875.1 uncultured Clostridium sp. | reverse complement strand
CAACAGGAGGCAACTTTATACCAGGAAATGGACACAATACATGTAATCAAAGATACAGAGCAGTAGACCATGCAGGAAACAGAAGTGGATGGACAGGAGTAACCCATATGCATATGGATACACAAGCACCATGGATCACAAACTGGTGGTGGGGAACAGCAACAACCTCAAATGTAAGTTTGTATATTCAGGTAGCAGATAATGCAGCAGGAGTACGAAATGCAACAGTAAAGGTATCAACATCAACAGGAGGGTATAATAACTGGAGAGATTATGGATGGGTCTGGGATGCAGGAGCAAATGCATACAGGACAGATATTAATCCAAATGATTTCCAACATTGGGGCTGTAATTATAGAGCACAGTTATATATGTGGGATAATGCAGGAAATGGAGGATATATCAATCAGTCTGGTGATGTAGCTGTGCCTGAAGGAACACCTTGTACGTGGTGTGGTGGATCCCGGAGGTAGAGTAGTTTGGAATGGCGATTATTATGACAATCTTAACAGTCTGCACACGTGCACAAATTTAAAGGTAGACAACTGGAATGAGTGGACCTGGTCGGGTGAGAAGTATGTAGGGCCGGCTAGGTTGCCAGATTATTATGTGAGTCATCAGACGGGATGCGCAAATAAAAGGGTGTATGGTGCACAATGGTTAGTGGGTACAAGGTCTCCATATGGATATAACGAACGATTCGTAAAACTGGTACGTTGCAGCGGATGCGGTGCGTCGTCGAACAGTGGCAATTGGTTAAATCTGAGTGAGGGTGTGTGTACTAGCTGCAAAGGTTCTGGTATGAGATGACAATTGATTAGGCGTGGAGTTATAAATATTAGTCCGAGTAGCTCGGCACGCCTATCAATTCGGGCAAATGAGATATCATAGATTGATGAAACGAAACAATTAGAACAAAGGCTATTACTATACTGTTTAAAGAGGAAAGGGTGCTACTCTTTCCTCTTTAACTCATTAATTTAGTGCCAAAAGGCAAGCTTAAAAGATAGGATTTTATAGAAAATTTTTCTATAACCTCTTGACAAATGTCAAAAAATAGTGTAAAGTATAATAGCATTACACTTAAATAAGGAGTAGTCATGGAGCCAGAAATGAATATCAAAATAAGTATTTTATTAGAGATTTACGGCAAATTGTTGACACAAAAACAATTTGATTTATTGAATGACTACTATAATAACGATTTATCTTTAGCAGAAATTGCAGAAAATGAGAACATCACAAGGCAGGCTGTGAGAGATAATCTGAAGAAAGGGGAAAGGAAACTTTTCAATTTTGAAGAAAAGTTAGGAATCATGAAGAAAAATAAAATGCAAGAAGAACAAATTGCAGTGATTTTATCAGAAATTAATTGTTTGACAGAAAATTCAACAGATAATGAAATTGCGAATGTTCTTGAGGATGTGAAAAATAAGCTAAATTGCTTGGTTTAAATGGAAACGAAAGGATAGGTTTTGTAAGATGGCGTTTGAAGGATTATCTTCTAGATTACAAGAAATAACGAGAAAGCTAAAAGGAAAAGCGAGGATTACAGAAAATGATTTGAAAGAAGTGACAAGAGAAGTAAAACTTGCTTTGTTGGAAGCTGATGTGAATTATAAAATCGTAAAAGATTTTGTAAAAGTAATTGAAGAAAAATCCTTAGGGCAAGATGTTTTGAAGTCTCTGACACCAGGCCAACAAGTCATTAAAATTGTAAAAGATGAATTAGTGGAATTGCTAGGTGGCGAGGATGCGAAACTGAATTTTACGCCTAATCCACCAACTGTGATTATGCTAGTTGGTCTGCAAGGTTCAGGTAAAACAACAACTGCTGGGAAATTGGCAAATTTAGTCAGAAAGCAAGGAAAAAAGCCATTGTTAGTTGCTCTAGATGTTTACAGACCAGCTGCGATTAAGCAATTGCAAGTGGTTGGCAAACAGCTAGATATTCCTGTTTACGCGAATGAGACAACGAAAGATGTTGATTTGATTGCGAAACAAGCGTTATCTGTTGCAATTTCCAAGTTGAATGATGTTGTGATTTTAGATACAGCAGGTCGTTTGCAAATTGATGAGGCATTAATGCAGGAATTAAAAGATGTTAAAAAAAGTGTGAAACCACATGAAATTTTGCTAGTTGTGGATTCTATGATTGGTCAAGATGCGGTTAATATTGCAGAAACCTTTGAAACGCAAGTTGGAATTGATGGAATAGTTTTGACGAAATTGGATGGAGATACCAGAGGTGGAGCAGCACTGTCTGTTAAAAAAGTAACTGGAAAACCAATCAAATATATTGCAACTGGCGAGAAACTTAGTGATATGGAGGAATTTCATCCAGAGAGAATGGCATCTAGAATTCTTGGCATGGGAGATGTTCTTTCGATTATTGAAAAAGCTGAGGAGAATTTCGATTTAAGCGAAGCAGAAAAATTAGAAAAAAGCATCAAAAAAAATAAATTTGATTTGGATGATTATTTGACGCAGCTTAGACAAATGAAAAAAATGGGTTCGTTTTCGTCAATTTTGAAAATGCTTCCAGGTATTGGAAATCAGTTGTCAAATGTGGAAATTGATGATAAGGAATTGGCGAGAATTGAAGCGATGATTTGTTCTATGACGAAAGAAGAAAGGCGTAATCCCAAAGTGCTCAATGGCAGTCGTAGAATGCGAATTGCGAAAGGTAGTGGAACAACGGTGCAACAGCTAAATAAATTTATGAAAACTTTTGAGATGACGCAAAGTATGATGAAAAATTTGAAGTCACCGAAAAAAATGAAAAATATGATGCGCCAAATGAAGATTAATCCAAAAGATTTGGACTTAGAAAATTTTGATGATATCGATAAATTACAATAATTTTGTCAATAAATTATTTGCGATAAAGTCTTATATTTTGCAAATAATTTAATATATATTGAATATTTTACAGGGGGTGAAAAAATGGTAAAAATAAGATTGCAAAGAGTGGGAAAGAAAAAGGCTCCTTTCTATCATGTAGTAGTAGCTGATTCAAAATCTCCAAGAGATGGAAAAATTATTGAACAAATTGGAACTTATGACCCTATGACAAAGCCATCTACAATTGTTTTAGATAATGAAAAAGTAGCAACTTGGATTAAAAATGGAGCACAACCAACTGAAACAGTAAAAGCATTGATTGCAAAAGCTGCAAAATAATGGGAAGAAGGTATGTGTTTTATGAAAGAGTTGTTAGAAATAATCGTAAAAGGATTAGTGGACAATAAAGATGAAGTATCAGTAGAAGAAAAGACAGTGAATCAGACCATTGTCTTGTCAGTAAAAGTAGCGCAAACGGATATGGGGCAAGTGATTGGCAAGCAAGGTAAAATGGCAAAATCAATCCGAAATGTCATGAAGTCTGTGGCAAGTAGAGAACATAAAAAAATTAATGTAGAATTTGTTGGTTAAAAGTATGAAAAAGGAATATTTGGAATTAGGTCAAATTGTGAATACGAAAGGCTTGAAAGGCGAAGTCAAACTCAATTCATTTGCTGAAGACGATAACGTGTTTGAGACGTTGGATAAGGTTTACCTAAAACGAAAAACAGAAATGATTGAAAAGCAAATTGAAAGAGTTGGCTATGGCAAAAATCAAGTGATTTTGAAGTTTAAAGATTGTAATTCAATTGATGAGGCAGAAACTTTAAGAGAGATGTATTTGCTAGTGAAAAGGTCTGATTTAGGCGAGTTACCAGAAGGCATTTATTATATTGCAGATTTACTTGGACTTGATGTTTATACAGACGAAGGCGAACTTTTGGGAAAAGTGGATGATATTTATTCCACAGGTGCTAATGATATTTATGTTGTCAAAGATGATTTAGGAAAGCAGAAATTACTTCCTGGAATTAAGGAAGTTATCCAAGAAACTAGTTTAGAAGAAGGCAAAATAATTGTTCATTTAATTGAAGGATTAGAAGGTTTGTAAAATGAAGTTTGATGTTTTAACATTATTTCCTGAAATGTTTAAAATGATGCAAGAAAGTGTGATTGGAAGGGCAATTGACAAAAACTTGATTGAGATTCATCCCATTAATATGAGAGATTTTTCTACAGATAAACATAAAAAAGTGGATGATACTGTTTATGGTGGAGGTGCAGGAATGTTAATTAGACCAGATGTTGTTTGGAATAGTTACCTTTCTGTAAGAATAGAAAAGTCGAAAGTAATTTATCTATCTCCACAAGGAAAAACATTAACTCAGGAAAAAGTTTTAGAACTAGCTAAACAAGAACATTTGATACTTTTGTGTGGACATTATGAAGGAATTGACCAAAGAGTGCTTGATGAAATTGTGGATGAAGAAATTTCTATTGGTAATTATGTTTTGACAGGAGGAGAATTGCCTGCAATGGTGCTAATCGATAGCGTTTCACGCTATGTGGAAGGCGTTTTGTCAGAAGGTTCAACAGACGAAGAAACATTCTCAAATGGAATTTTGGAGTATCCGCAATATACAAGACCAGAAATTTTTGAAGGCAAACAAGTGCCAGAAGTTTTGCTTTCAGGTCATCATGAAAATATCCGAAAATGGAGAAGACAAGAAGCTTTGAAGAAGACTTTGCAAAAAAGACCAGATTTATTAGAAAAAATAGAATTGCAAGAGGAAGACAAACAAATTTTAAAAGATTTTGAAATGGGAAAGAAGGAGGATTAAAATGGATATTTTAAAATCAATTGAACATGAGCAAATGAAGAATAAAATACCTGAACTTAAAATTGGTAATACCGTTCGAGTACATGTTAGAGTAAAAGAAGGAAACCGCGAAAGAATTCAGGTTTTTGAAGGAATTATTATTAAGAAACAAGGTGGAGGCGTAAATGCTACGTTTACAGTGAGAAAGATTTCTTATGGTGTTGGTGTGGAAAAAACATTTTTAGTACATTCACCAAGAATTGAAAAAATCGAAGTAACGAGAGTTGGTAAAGCAAGAAGAGCTAAATTGTATTATTTGAGAGACAGAGTTGGTAAAGCTGCTAAGACGAAAGAACAAGTTGGTGCAAGAATTGAGACAAAAGAAATTACGGTGAAAGAAGATGTTGTGCCAGAAACAGTCGAAGTAGAAAAAGCGTTAGAGGAACCAGTTCCGGTTGTAGAAGAAACCATTAAAATTGCAACAGAGGCACCTAAAACAGAACCTGCGACAGAAGAAGCAAAAGAAGAAATCAAGCCAGTAGAAAATCCTGAAACTGCTTCTGAGGAAGATAAAAAAGAGGAATAATAAATAAAAACACTTAAGTTCGAAAGAATTTAGGTGTTTTTTGTTGACAAATTATGTAAAACATGATATAATTTATACATAAACTGAATTAGAAGTTCTCTTCCTTAAAATTCTATGACAGTTTAAATAAAACATCAACAGGAGGATTCAAATGAATAGAGACGAAGTTTTAGAATTTTTACTCAAAGAACTCGAAAAAGTTCCAAATCGGGACGTATGCCGAGTAGCAACAGAAGAGCAAATGGAAAGAATTGCTGCAGAACTTGATTTTGAAACAATACTGGAATTTTGGCTTGTTGAAGATTTAAAATTGTACATTTCAGAAATTCCAGAAAAACTCCGAACAGAAGTGATAGTATATTTTTGTTTGTTAACAGAATATGAATATGCTGACTTAAATGAAAAAGAGATTTGGTCTTATTATGATGAAGAGACCTTAGCCTTTCTTACAAATATAGAAGAAGTTTTTCGGTTAGTTAAAGCTGGTCATTGTGACCATGTGCTTGATATTCGTGTAGCTGACTTTCTGGAGTATGCGAGGAGCGACAAGCCGGATTTCTGATTTCTAAGAGATAAAGGAAGGGAACAAAAGTAGATTTACGGGAATACTATAGCGCAGTGAGATTTATGCGCTATAGTATTTTCTTATTTTACTATAAAACAGTTGAAATAATTGGAAAAATGTGGTATAATAAAACGATGTAAAAAATCGGAGGGATGTTGAAATGTCAAATTTTAGTGTAAAAAAGCCATACACAGTTTTTGTAGGAGTTGTGATTATTCTAGTTTTAGGGATGATTTCTTTTATGAATTTAACTACAGACTTATTGCCAAGTATGGAATTACCTTATGTTGCAATTATTACAACTTATCCAGGGGCAACGCCAGAAAAGGTGGAAGAAGCTGTGAGCAAGCCAATTGAGCAAGGCATGATGGGAATTAGCAATATTGAAAATGTTACTTCTACTTCTTCAGAAAATTATTCGATGGTACTTTTGGAATTTAATGGCGAAAGTAATATGGATTCTGTAATGATAGAAATTAGTCAAAAGTTAGATGTATTGAAGGCAAATTTGGAAGAAGGAGTGCAGGCCCCAACTGTGATGCAGATTAATCCTAATATGATGCCAGTTTTAATGAGTGCAGTTGATATGGAAAATGCAGACAGTAGCCAAATTACAGAATTTGTGGAAACTACATTAGTTCCAGAATTGGAAAGAGTGGACGGAGTTGCTTCAGTTGATACTTATGGAGCCGTTGAAAATGAGTTAATTATCAAATTAAATCAAGATAAAATTAATCAAATTAATGATAAAATGTTGGCAAGTGTAAGCGCAGAACTTGCTGATAAAAAGAGAGATTTGGACAAAGCGAAGAAAGAAATTAATTCAGGAAAATCCAAATTAGAAACAACGAAAACAGAGAAGACGCAAGAGATTGCAAATGGAATAGCAGCTGTGGAAAGTGGCAGAAATGAAATTACAAAAGCAGAAATTGAATTGAGTACAAAGCAAACAGAATTAAATCAAACAAAGGCAGAATTGGAGGGAAATTTAGCACAGATTACGGCAGCTGAAAATGAAATGAATGCGAAAAAGCAAGAATTAGAAACAGGTTTGGCTGCTTTCAATGGTCAGATAAATGAATTACAAGCTCAAAAAACAGCATTAGAAGCACGAAAAACAGAATTAGAAGCAAAGCAAACTGCTGGAGAAATAACAGCGGGAGAGTTGTTGGAATTAAATGAAGTCACAAATCAAATAGTACAATTGGGAAGTGCTATTGAAGGAATCGAGTCCAATGAAACATTTGTAGCTTTGAAAACAGGCTTAGAGCAAATCAATCAAAAACAGGCAGAAGTAGTCACTGGAAAAGAGCAATTAACTTCAGGTTTAGCACAAATTAGTAGCGGTTTGGCACAAATGAGTGAGGCGACAAATACAATCAATAGTAAAAAAGCAGAGTTGGATTCAACCAGTTCGATGTTGCAAGTAGCGCAAAGTACACTTGTGAGTGAAATGACAAAGGCAGAAACACAGCTAGATATTGCTCAGAAAGATTTAGACCAAGGTTTGGAACAATTTGAAGACGCAAGAGATAAAGCGTTGGAACAAGCTTCAATTGATGGAATTATTACAACGGATTTAGTATCACAAATTTTAACAGCAGAAAATTTTGCAATGCCAGCAGGTTATGTGAACGAAAATATTACAGTCAAAATTGGAGATAAGTTTAGTTCGATTGAAGAAATCCAAAATCTTGTTTTGTTTCATTTTGATATGAAAGATTTAGAGGAAGTTAAACTTTCTGATTTGGCAGATATCGAAGTTTCTAATAATGGAGCTGACATTTATGCAAAAGTGAATGGAAATAACGGAATTGTGCTTGCGTTTTCTAAACAAAGTACAGCATCAACCAAAGATGTATCAAGTGCTGTACAAGAGAAATTAGCCAGCTTAGAAGAAAAATATGATAATATTTCTTTTACGAATTTAATGGACCAAGGAATTTATATTGATATGATTATTGGTTCTGTGATGCAAAGCTTGGTTATTGGTGGAATTTTAGCAATTATCGTGTTATTCTTGTTTTTGAAAGAATGGAGACCAACGATTATTGTTGCAGTTTCTATTCCAGTTAGTGTGGTATTTGCGATTGCAATGATGTATTTTAGTGGTATTACGATTAATATTATGTCCTTGTCTGGTTTGGCATTAGGTGTCGGCATGTTGGTGGATAATTCAATTGTTGTAATTGAGAATATTTATCGTTTGAAAAAGGAAGGAAAAGATGTCAAAGAAGCTGCAATGCAAGGTGCCAAAAGCGTGACTGGTGCGATTATCGCCTCCACATTAACAACCATTTGTGTGTTTTTGCCAATTGTATTTGTGCAAGGAATGTCAAGGCAATTGTTTCAAGATATTGGCTTGACAATTGCCTATTCGCTAATTGCAAGTTTGATTATGGCACTTACTGTTGTGCCAGCCATGGCTTCAAAATTGCTTTATAAAGTGACTGATAAAGAAAATAAATTCATTAATCATTTGAGCAATGCTTATGCTAAATTGCTAGAGTTGTCTTTGAAATGCAAACCAGTTGTGATTATTTTAGTAGTGGTTTTGCTTGGCACAAGTATTTATTTGACAACGAAAATGGATATTGAATTCATTCCAGAAGTGGCAAGTGACGAGATGTCAATTTCGATTACAATGCCAAAAGAAGCGAGTTTTGAAGAAACGCGAAATGTGGCAGATACAGTGATGACAAGAATTTTGGAAATTACGGATATTGATAAAGTAGGTGCAATTGATAATAGTACAGGTTCTACCATGATGAATTCAAGTAGTTCGGGTGTTAGTATGTATCTTATTTTGGGAGAAGAAAGAAGCATGACAAATGAAGAAATTGCTCGAAAAATAGAAGAGTTGACAGCAGATTTGAATGCTGAAATTGAAGTGAGTACTTCTGAAATGGATATGTCTGCTATGATGGCAAGCGGAATTTCTGCACAAATTATGGGAAATGAAATTGATAAGTTGAAACAAATTTCACAAGAAATCGAAAGTAAATTGGCAGAGATTGAAGGTGTTAGCGAGATTGAAGGCGTGCAAGAAAATGCAAGCAAAGAAAAACGAATTCATGTGGATAAAAACAAAGCTATGAAATATAATTTAACAGTAGCACAAGTGTATAGTGTGGTAGCAAGTCAAATCAAAACTGAAATCGAAGGCACAGAAGTAGAAATTGACAAGAAAGAATACCAAGTGATTATTAAAAAGGCAGATAACGATGTTGTGAATGCTGATAATTTAATGAGTATTGAGTTGGATGTTAAAGAGAATGAGGAAGAAAAAACAATTCAATTATCAGAAATTGCTACTTTAGAAGATAACACAGGGTTAGAAAATATTATGAGAGAGAATAATAATCGTTATGTAACTGTAAGTTGTGCCATTAAAGAAGGATATAGTGCAACAATGGTTAGTAGAGAAGTGGAAAATCTGTTAAAAACATATGAAGCACCAGAGGGATATTCTGTTAAAATAGAGGGCGAGCTAGATAGTACGATGGAATATATTCAAGATTTGCTACTAATGATTGTGGTTGCGATTTTGTGTATTTATTTGATTATGGTGGCACAATTTCAGTCATTAAAATTACCATTTATTGTGATGTTTACGATTCCACTTGCTTTTACAGGCGGATTGTTGGCATTGTTTTTCACAGGGCAAGCAATTAGTATTATTGCGATGTTAGGTTTCTTGGTTTTGGCAGGTATTGTAGTTAATAATGGAATTGTATTTGTGGATTGTACTAACCAATTGGTAGAACAAGGAATGGAGCGTATAGAAGCGATTAAGCAAACAGGAAAATTAAGATTGCGCCCGATATTGATGACTGCTTTGACAACGATTTTAGGTTTGCTTTCTATGGCACTTGGGATTGGTGACGGAGCTGAAATGACACAGCCACTAGGTATTGTCGCGATTGGTGGATTAGTGTATGCGACAGTGCTTACTTTGTTTTTTGTGCCAGTTTTGTATGATATATTCTGTAAGAAAATGTGAAATTCGACTGAAGAATATTGACATTTTATGTGAAATATGGTATAATATAATTGATATTTATTGGTATAGCAAATTTTAGTAGTTATCATTAAGGAGGTATAGACATGATAAAAAAAGAAGAATTACTGAAATTACCATGGTTCCAGTTAAAGGATTGGTCTAATTTGACGGCTACTGGTTATGATGAGAGTGAGGGCTCATATTATGTTGAAAAAAAAGATATGGATTATTTTATTGAAAATCTGTATCGGAATATGGCTCGCAGAATAGAAATGCCGTATGAGGATTTTAAAGAGATTATGGAGGGGCAGAACAGCGCATTTTACAAGTTAAAGCATAGAATGTTTGGCTGGAGGAGCGCGTGGGCGCGTTATGGACGAGAAAATAAAGAACTTCTTGCTTTAGAGTCTCTGTTTATGGTTCCAGATATTAGCCAGATTGTTGAAAAAAATAAAGCGGACACTTGTTTGCAACTTTTCAGGGAACTTTCTGCTTTGGATCAAAATAAGCTT